>JAQBNX010000024.1 GCA_028288385.1 Spirosoma sp. | reverse complement strand
GCTTGCCCACTGACCGGAAGCCACTAGCCCGTGGATCGTCCGGCAAAATCCGATTAACAAAAAGTGAACCGAACTGGCCTTCGAGCAGGCAACCCACCAGTTTTATACCCCCATTATACGTTTTTGGGTCGGGCTGCTGATGGGCTTCATTATAGGATATGAGGGCAGGCGCCTTTAGTGTCTGCGTGTAGCGAGAGGTTAGCAGCAGGGGCGTTTTGCGAATGGACTGCCCATTGCCACCCGTCGCCCGAACGGTATCCAGCGTACTGGTAAACCGGCTTAGCACCGCATCCAGATTCCTGACAATGGGGTTTCCACTCGTTCCAAAGTTGTTTAACAGCGGATAGAACCGCCACGGCACCAACTGTATATTAGGTTTGTCGCCCAGGTTACCCACATTAAGCGGAATGGGAGCGCAGTAAAGGTCTTTCACTACGTCGCGGTCGACGCGGACACCCCAGCGAAAAAACAGATCGTCGAGATTAAGGTCAATGGGCTGTGCATAGGTGCCTTGGCTGTTCACACTGTCGACGCGTTGCCCATCCACAAAAAACAAGGCCCGCCCGCCATTGACAACGAACTGATCTAGCTTAAACACTTCGTCTTCGGAGAAAGGCCGATCAGGTTTGAGTACCAGCATTGCATCTACACCCACAATGGGGCCGGGCTTCGTCATATCCACAAAAAACAGATCGTAGTTCTGTTGAACTGAGGCCAGTAAATCGGCAAATCGGGAGGGCGGCACCTGCGTATGGCCGAATAACAGACCCACCCGCCCACGGTTTCCTTCGACCTGGGTTAGCTTTCGAATCGCTGATGCAAATTGAAACTCAACTCCCTCATAAGACTGGTTCAACTGCTCCTCGGGCGAAGCCGTTTTGTTGCCTTTCAATAACAGCACCGCTGTTTCTTTTCCCTTATACGAAACGATAGCACCCGGAAACACCAGCTTCTCCGTGCGTTTGCCGCCTTCATTCGCAAACAGGTTGGTTGGCAACAGTCCTTTTTGCTGTAGGTTGTCGATAAGTTTGCTCTTTGCTTCGGCATTGGGTAGGGCGTCGGGGTCAATAAACCGGTACGTAATGGTTTTGCCAGCCGATGATCGGAACTCGTCCAGTGTTTCATGAACGGCGTTTTCGAGCCGTTTGAAACCCGGTGGCAGGTCACCCGTCAAGTAAACGTCGATGTGAATATCGTCGGGCAGGTTAGTCAGCAGCGACGACGTAGCCTCCGAAAGGGTGTAGCGTTTTTCTTCGGTCAGGTCGAGCCGGAAGAACACGAACGCCGACAGTACGTTAAGAGCCAGCAAGGCCACAAGAATAATAAGGGTACGTGGGAATTTAGACTTCATACCGAGTTATAACGATTGCCCCACCAATACCGTTTGATGAGGTTGCAGCCATTAGGCAACCTCAGTTCCAGCGTTGTTCCAGAATGGTTAGCAGATTAATAGCCTGTGCATCGGCTTTTGCGGCATCGGTGATATCAATTTTCTCCGGATAGATTCCAATCTCTTTCATGAGTCGATACTGCCGCGCTTCGATATAGGCCAGCCGGGCCGAAATTAAATGCATTCTAACCATTTGCTCGTCTTGCCGGGCTAATAGATAAGCGGTTTTTATTTCCAGCTCATCAAGTCGTTGTTTATCGCGGTCAGTCATGTTGTTTATCAGATGAATTTGGTCAATGTTCAATTAGTCGATACGTAACGGCTTGGCAAAAGAGGGAAAGAATAAAACGAGACGATAACAAACTCACCGTCGCTTAAGGCATTTACCCATTAAAAACCACCCCGGTCGTAGAAGCTGCGTCGGCGAGATAGTTTCAACTCCTGAAGGATAGACGACCGAGCCCGCAGGTCGAATGAGTAATTGCCCGCCCGCAGGTTATTGCCCGCGTAGGGCGTCCAGTTAAAGGCCATCTCCCAGCAGTGGAGGTCACGGTTGATGCCAATGGTGGTTAGCGTGGGGCTTTTAAATTGAAAGTCGTAGCCCGTTTGCAGCGTAATCTTCCACTTGGGCGTCAGGCTCAGGTCGCCCGTCAGGGTCAGTGCCTGAATCACCTGCGAGAGTTCAGGGGTAAGCTTGGTTAACCCAAAGGTATAACTCGCGTTGAACGACCAGGGAATGTTAAAGTCCACGTACAGCTCCGGGTTGTTGTTAATGGCTTTCAGGGTCGCGTCGGTTGCATTGGCGCTGGTTTTAGGCTTGTCGGCCTGTTTGGGAGCAAAACGCGCACTGACATAAGCCTGGATATTGGTGAGTCTCAGGAGCCCCTGCCCGGCCTGGTAGGCATACAGGTTTGGCACCCGAACGTACTGCTGATTATCATAACCAATTGTATTTAGAATAAGAGGTGAGAAGCTGATGGGCGGAATAGGCGTTGTAGATATTGGTAATGCGTACAGGGCTGTACCGCCATAGGGCCGGTTGGCATACGGGTCGAAGGTCGATGAGAAGTTAAAGCTGATATTCTTAAAAATCTGCGTGTTTGCACTCACCGAAATTGGCGACATCTTGAAGTCCGGAGCCAGCAGGTTGTAGCTGCCCGTTAAACTCAGGTTGTCAAAGAGAGGCACTTTCTTGAAATCCTGCCCGGTCGTGTCATTACGCGTACGAACTTTCATTTCCAGCTGGTTTACGATACCAAATGATATAAATGCTGACTCGGTACTACCACCTCCTCCCCCACTGCTGCCACCCAGGCCCCGAAAAACTGAGAGGGTCCGCCGGTATTCGGGTAAACCCCGTAAACTTCCTACCGCGGGCAGGACCTGGAACTGCCCAAAAATTGGATTGGTAAAATCGGGGATGTAGCTAAACGAAACCGACGGAGCTACCGTGTGCCGGATTGCTTCCAGACGCTTGCCCCGGATAAAAAACGTCCCGTAGAAACGGGTATTCATGCTGGCATTGGCCGAAAAATTATAGGATGGAAAAAAACCGCGCGAAGTATCGATCCGGACAGCATTCTGATTGGTCCTGTACTGACCCGTCACCGGATCGACTATGACAGCATTGCCAAAGCCGAGGTACGTATAATTCAGCTTTTTGGTATATATATCTCCCTGTAGCGAGAAGCCCGGAGTTAGGTTAATGTAACGCAACAGTTTAACGTTTGGCAAGGAAATAGGGATGCTATAGCGGGCCTGGACAACCCGGTTTTGCCAAATCTGCGGCAACGTAGCGGCACTGAACGGGATCAGGTTAGGGTCGGGTCGGCTAATGCCCAGACGCCGGTCGTTCGCCCGTTGCGTGCTGTCTAATATCCGCTGGATAGCGCTGATCGGCGTTAAATTTGAGATAACTGGGAAACCTAAACCCGTGGTGTCAACCTGCCGCCGGATGGTGTTGCTCACACTAATGGAGCCGCTGATGTCCAGCCCCACCCGAAAGCTCTCATACCAGCGGCCCGTGCCACCCCGCAGGGCAAAGGGTGAAATCTGATTGACACCAAAGTTGAAATCGGACGATACGTCGGTTTTGCCATTCTCCCGACGCTGGGTCAACTGATTAATTTGCCCAAACTGCTGGTTCACGCGTACGTTGGCGCCGGCGCGTACGTACTGCCCAAAGGTGCGGCTGTACTGCACCGACGACCCGGCTACGTTGGAAATGTAGGCACCCGTATTGTAGGAGTTATTTTGGTTATAGCTGTTACTGCTGATATTGACGTTAGCCGAGAAACTGCCCCGTCCGCGCGGCACGGGTGAGTGTGACCACGAAACAGCGAAGTCATTCCGCGGCACCTGCGATAGGTCGACCCGGTCGCCGGAGCGGTTACGGTTAAAGCGCAGGTCCACCCCCCCGCTGTATCGGTATTTTTTGTTATAAGCCGATGACAGACCCAGGCCCCAGCTTCCCCGCGAGTAAATCTGTCCTTTAAACTGAAGACCAATATTCTCATTGACGGCCCAGTAATAACCCCCATCACGCAGATAAAACCCCCGGCCATTGGGCTCTTCGCCATATTGCGGGATTAGAATTCCCGACACGCCGATCTCTTTCCGCTTAGGGAACGGAAAGAAACCAAAAGGCAGCCCAATGGGCAACGGAATCTGGTTAATGACCAGGTTAAAAGGGCCCGCCACCACCGATTTGTTATGGATTACTTTCAGTTTGCTGGCGTTGATGTGAAAATGGGGGATTGCCAGATTACAGGTCGTGTAAATGGCCTTGCCGATATACAGGTTGTCCTCAGCGTCTTTCTTAACCGTCTGCCCGCGAATATTTCCTTCCCCCTGTTGTGTTATAACGCCCTGAATGCGCCCTTTTCTGGTTTTGAAGTTGTACCGAATTTCTTTGGAATCATATTTGCCCTCGCCGTCCTGAAAAATAGGTCGTCCGATGAGTTTTTTAGCGGTCGAATCGTATCGGCCTTTGGCATATACTTCGTTAGTGAGGTAGTTGATGCGGATGTAATCGGCTTTGAGGGAGATATCACCGTAGACTACGCTGGCGTCACCAAACAGTTCGACCGTCTGGCCATCGGCAGCGTAAATCGTTGAGTCTTTGGCCTGATACGTAACGGTCGTGCGGAAGGTAGCGTCAGTCTGAGCCGAATCGGCTAGGGCTGTATCGCCAGCCGCTACCTGAAGCGAGTCGCCCCCAACGGCTGTCCGGGACTGTGGCGAATCCACGCCGGGCCGCACTACGTTAGGCGAAACGATGCCCGGCGTGGATTCGCCCGGCCTGGACTGGCCCGGCCGTAAGAAAGGGCCGTTGCGTGTTTTCTGGGGCGTAGCGGTTTGCGAGCGGGGTGGCACAGTTGTTGCAGCTGGCGAACTACCAGATGTTGTGCCAGCGGCTGGGTTATTGTCGGCGGCTCTGGAAGCCGGTGTGCTGCCCGACGACTGGAGGGGCACACGCTGCGCAGGTTCGGTGGTAGTTGGTATGCTTCCTTTGGCTGGCTGGCGGGGCGTAGTGGTGCTTTGTCCCAGCGCATTGAGCGCCCAGAAAACCCAGATTATACTCAGAAAAGTACGCACCGCCACGGACCACAAAATAAAGTATCTCTTTTTCAGTTTATCAAAAAAATTACATTTACCATAAGATCGTTAATCCTATAGTTTACAAAGGTATTCACGAACCGTTATCCCACTATCGCTTTGAAACGATTTAGCCTGTTAAAAATTATTAAACCCGCGACGGGTCGGCCGTTGGTTCTGGCTCCCGGAATAGTAACAACGCTGTTACTGACGGTAGTCCCGTTGCTGGCACTCACACTGGCACCTACCCGTCTCGACCAGGTGCCGGGTTTAAACCAGGATAGCGTGCGTCGGGCGGGCCAAGGTAATACCCAGCAAGAAACACCATCGGATGCGGAGTCAAACACTACCCCCGAAACCATTTCTAATCAGGTTCGAACGGTAGTACTCGACGCCGGTCATGGCGGTAAAGACCCCGGTGCACACGGCCGGTATGTCAAAGAAAAAAACATCAATCTGGATTTAATCCTGCAACTGGGCAAAAAGATCAAAGCCAATCACCCTAATATCCGGGTGATTTATACCCGGTCGTCCGATAATTTCGTCGATTTATATGAACGCGGAGCCATAGCCAACCGCAACCGGGCCGACCTGTTTATTTCAATCCACTGCAACGCCAGCCCGTCGAGCAGCCATGTGTTTGGCACCGAAACCTACACATTAGGACTGCACCGAACCCAGAGCAACCTGGACGTAGCACGGCGTGAAAACGCCGTTATTTTACAGGAAAAAAATTACCAGCAGACCTACAAAGGCTTCAACCCAAACTCCCCCCTGGCAACGATCATGCTGGCCAACTACCAGCATGCCTTCATGGCCAGCAGCATTAATTTTGCCGAGAAAGTGGAGCGCAGTTTTCGACGTAACGCCGAGCGCAGAAGCAACGGCGTGAAGCAGGCCGGTTTCATTGTACTTTGGAAAACAACAATGCCCAGCGTTCTGATTGAAAGCGGTTACCTGACCAATCCTGCCGAAGAGTTGTTCCTGAAATCGGATGCCGGGCAGGAGCAGATGGCCAGTGCCATTTATAAAGCATTCGCCCAGTATAAGGAGGAGATTGAATCCCCTAATTGAAAGACAAGGTCAGGGAGTTACCCTTAGTTTGCTTTCATCCTTTTTTCCTTCTTTCGGGACAAATATCATCCCGAGTTGGTTATAGGTACAGCCAAACGGGTCGAAGCAGTCCATGAGGCTGTTCTCTCACACACGCATGAAAATCTCCCAAGAAGTAAAAGTTGGTTTGTTGGCTGTTGTCACCCTGTTAATGCTTTTTTTTGGATTTAATTTCCTGAAAGGCTCCGACTTCTTTTCGTCAAATCATAAATACACGGTCACCTACGATAATATCGACGGATTAACTGCCTCTAATCCGGTTCAAATCAATGGGTTAACCGTTGGCCAAATCCGCGATATCAAGATTTTACAGGATCAGGGCAACAGGATGCTGGTCACGATAGAAGTGAAAAATAACATCCTGGTGACACAGGGGTCCCGGGCTGTACTGGCCGACGATGGTTTGCTGGGTGGTAAGCTCATCCGGCTGGGCATCAAGCCCGGTGCACCCCAACTTGAAGATGGTGGACAACTGGTATCGGCCAAAGAAACGGGCCTTTCGGCCTTAATTAAAGAGAAAACCCTGCCCGTTTTGAACAATGTCGACTCGCTGACGTATCAGCTTAACCGCGTTGTGGGGCAGTTTGACCAGACGGGCATCGTTCTCAACCAAACCCTACGCTCTGCCAATGCAGGCGTCCGAACACTCGACCTGACTGTCGCCGAAAACCGTGCCGGTCTGCGTGCCACTCTCGACAATGTGAATCGCCTGTCCAAATCACTGATCGAGACCGAACAACAGTTGAAACCCATTCTGGCAAAGGCCGATACCTTCGCCGATTCACTGCAGGGGCTGCAACTCAGGCAGACGCTTGGTAGCGTTAATAAAACGGTCGATAACCTCCAGAAGATGCTGGGTGCTATTAATAAAGGGCAGGGATCGATTGGCAAGCTGACAACGAATGATTCGCTGTATCGGAACGTCAACGCGACAACGGCCAGTCTCGAAAAATTGCTTACTGACTTTCGTGAAAACCCAAAGCGGTACGTCCATTTTTCCCTATTCGGCAAAAAAGACAAGACTGAGCCTGTTGGCAAGCCCGGCAGTGCCACCGTCACTACGTCGGTCATCACCACAACAGCCATCGACACGACAAAAGTAGGTTCGACGAGTAATTAACTAATTGAGCCTTTGAGCTTGTCAGTTGCAGCTAGTCGATCGCTACGTTCGTGCGATTTATGCTGAACCTTTACTACGGCACCAACGATCCCATGCAGCCCCTTCTCAACGAACTCCAAAACCGCACTGCCCAAACCATGCTGGGTGGAGGCCCAAAAAAAATTGACGATCAACACCGCAAAGGCAAACTAACCGCCCGCGAACGTATCGACTACCTGACCGACGACACAAGTCCACTGGTAGAAATCGGCTTATTGGCGGGTGAGGGTTTATATGAGGAGCATGGCGGTTGCCCGTCGGGGGGAGTTGTTGTGGTCATCGGCTACGTATCGGGGCGGCAGTGTGTAATTGTGGCGAACGATGCGACGGTGAAGGCCGGAGCCTGGTTTCCTATTACGGCCAAAAAGAACCTGCGGGCGCAGGAAATCGCCATGGAAAACCGTCTGCCCATTATTTACTTAGTCGATAGTGCCGGCGTATACCTGCCCTTGCAAAATGAGGTGTTTGCCGACAAAGAGCATTTTGGCCGGACGTTTCGGAACAACGCGCACCTCTCGGCTATGGGTGTGCTTCAGGTGGCGGCCGTTATGGGCAGTTGCGTAGCGGGCGGAGCCTACTTACCCATCATGTCTGACGAAGCCCTGATTGTGGAAGGTACGGGGTCCATTTTTCTGGCCGGTCCCTACCTGGTGAAAGCCTCAATTGGTGAAGATGTGGATGCCGAAACGCTCGGTGGAGCCGTTACGCACACTGATATCTCGGGCGTAATTGATAACCGGTATCCAGACGACAAAAGTTGTTTGGATGCTATCAAGCGCATCCTCGACAAAACGGGTCGCTCCGAAACCGCGGGTTTCGACCGCGCCGAACCCATTCTCCCATCTAAAGATCCTACTGAAATTTACCAGATTCTGCCTGCCGACCGGGTTAAACCCTACGACATGCGAGAAATAATTGTGCGCCTGGTCGATGCATCTGAGTTTGATGAATACAAACCCGGCTACGGTCAGTCTTTACTGTGCGGCAACGCCCGAATTGACGGCTGGGCGGTGGGTATCGTTGCGAACCAGCGCAAGGTAGTGAAGGCAAAAGGTCGCACCGGCCCAGGCGTATCGGACCGATCCATTGGAGCGCCGGCTTCAGAAATGCAGATGGGTGGGGTTATTTACGGCGACGCGGCCGACAAAGCCGCCAGGTTCATTATGAACTGCAACCAGAAACGAATACCGCTCGTGTTTTTGCAGGATGTATCGGGGTTTATGGTTGGGAGCCGGGCCGAACAGGGTGGTATTATTAAAGATGGGGCTAAAATGGTCAGCGCGATGGCCAACTCAGTCGTGCCTAAGTTTACGGTGGTGATTGGGAATAGCTACGGTGCAGGCAATTATGCCATGTGTGGCAAAGCCTATGACCCCCGTCTTATGCTGGCCTGGCCAACGGCGCAGATGGCCGTGATGAGCGGAGCATCGGCGGCAAAAACGCTCGTTCAGATTCAGGTGGCTTCGCTCAAAGCAAAGGGAGAAGTTATTACGCCCGAAGCGGAACAGGCCCTGCAGACCAAGATCACCGATCAATACAACGCCCAGTTGTCGCCTTATTACGCAGCCTCCCGGCTCTGGGTAGACGCCGTTATTGATCCACTGCAGACCCGCCAGATTCTATCCGAGGGCATCACAGCCGCCAACCACGCACCAATCAACAAGCCATTTTCGGTGGGCGTGATTCAGACGTAAGGCAGTTGTCCACTGTCGTGTGCTCTTAGAAACCTGAGTTAACAGTTCCTACTTTCCTCGTACCGCTTTTACTTCCTCGACCTTAACGGCATCCGCTTTGTTGCCGAAATTGCTACGGATATAAGTCAGTACGTCGGCTATTTGGGCGTCGTCCAGAAAGTCGTGGGCGGGCATAGCATTGTCATACATTTCGCCATCAATCTCCTGCCCCTGTAAACCCTTCAGCAGGACATTAATGAGACGGGTTTTGTCGCCCACTACCCACTCAGAGCCACGCAGGGGTGGGTTCAGGTTTGGCACGCCGGAGCCGTTGGCCTGGTGACAGGTCAGGCAGTTCTGTTCAAAAATGACCTGGCCAGGCTGTTTAATGGCCGCCACGGTCGGCTTAGAAACGGGTTTAGTAGTCGGCTTAGACGTTTGAGCGTAGCCCATAGAGAAGCACAGGCAGACCACCAGGGTCAGGATCGTTTTCATAGTGTTAGGTAATGTTAAGTCTGTTCAACTCCCGTAATATGCGCTATCGGATGATTAAATAACCGTTATTTTATTTAGCGCCATTTTAGCGTATTGAGCAGATGAAGCACATCTTTGCGAATGTACTGGATAATGGGCTGTAAGGAATCATTCTGCGTAGCCGTGTTAAAGTATAACGCACCCCGCAGGAAATGAGTAGTCGAATCGGTGGTCACAAACTGCACCTGACTTGGCACTTCGCCCGATATATCAATTACGCTGGCTTCCAGACCTGATTTTAATTTCATGGTTCGCTGCTCAACGGCATAGGCTTTAATTTTATGCCGGGCCGCCAGCTTATACGAATCGTCGAGCATACTCCGAAGCCGGTTCACGTTGTGCCCAATGGGTTTGTAAGTAAGCTGAATGCTGGCATGGAAAGCCGGATAATTGATAAAAACCCAGTGCGGTTCGGCGTTAGGGAACGTATCGCGTAAAATCCGGGCTACTTTGTTGTACTCGAACTGGTAGGGATGGGTTGGCTCGAGGAGGACGTAGTTTGGCGCGGGCAGGTCGAAGCGCGGATAGGCTTTAGGCTTGGGTACGTAGCTTTCGGATGTATCACTGCCGCAGGCGACCACCAGCAGGCCAACAAAACCAATAAAAACACGCGTGATTAATTTCATAAAAACGATGTAACGTTATACCAACGAATCGTGCAGCTTCCTTAGTCTAACCACAAAACCCGGTATTATGTCTCAACGGCCAAGCTGGTTTCAACCTGCCAAAAACTTTACGTTAATTATAGTAGGTATTTTAAGCGCAGGTATGGGACTGAAAGGGTTCTTACTATCGAGCCAATTTATTGATGGGGGCGTCACGGGCGTATCGATGCTGCTGGCCGATGTGACCGGGTGGCCGCTGGCCGTACTAATTCCAATTATCAACCTGCCATTCATTGCACTTGGTTACCGACAGCTTGGCGGTCCTTTCGCCGTCAAAAGCGCAGTGGCCATCGTTGGTCTGTCCGTCTGTATCGCCATTGTCCCCTACCCAGACGTAACGCCTGATTTATTATTGACAGCTATTTTTGGCGGATTTTTCATCGGGCTTGGTATTGGTCTGGCCATGCGGGGCGGGGCCGTACTGGATGGCACCGAAATCGCAGCCCTACTCATTAGCCGCAGCAGTCATCTGCTCAAAGTCAGCGATGTCATCCTGCTGCTTAATGTAATCATATTTGGAGCCGCGGCCTTTTTTCTGACCATCGAGCTGGCCCTTTACTCAATCATTACGTATTTCGCGGCTTCCAAAATGATCAACTTTCTGGTGCATGGCCTGGAAGAATACACAGCCGTGCTGATTGTATCTGGCCAGCATGCCCAGATTGAAACGCGCTTAGCCGAGATGGGCTGGGGCGTTACGGTGCTGTCCGGTCAGCAGGGACATGGCAAACACGGTGCACGGAAACAGAATCACGACGTGCTCTACACCGTTATTACCCGCCTGGAAATTGGTCGACTGAAAGCCATCATCAACGAGATTGACCCCCTGGCGTTTATGATCCAGTATGGCATTAGCGACGTGTCGGGAGGCAAAGTAAAAAGCCTGCCGCTCCACTAAATAAGGCTGAATTCGGGAGGATTAACCAATCACCTTGTCGGGACATAACAGCGTAGCGGCAACGCCATTACACGTTGACGTCAGCCAGTTCTTCCTGTCGCACCGGTTGGCCTAGCAACGTAGCAAAGCGATTGATGTTAAAGGTAGGCTCAAACCAAACCTCGCCCATGACGGGATGTTTCACGGGTACGTCGGGGTTTTGAATTTCGTTGAGCAGCACCCCGGTTTCGCCCGTTGTGTGTCGTTTCACCTGCCGAATGGTATAGAGCTGGTCCTGTTTGGGAGTCTGGATGCCAAACTCGGCATAGAACGCCAGCACCGGGGCCGGAAACTTATCGTTAGTGCAAATTACTTCCATACTCGTTTTCTATTTACTGATTTTCCTGGCGTCAATAGTAAGTGTGCTGATTAACGTAATGGCTAAAGGCTGCCATAGTGTTTGCCTAACAATCCTGGGGCGGCAGAAATTTCCTTCCTGGTCAGATTTCCATAAACCGTCATTTCAGACCCTAGTCAATCCAGCAGTCCGCCCAGTTGACCTAATATTGAGCCACCTTCTTTGTGCGATTGAGCACTGGCAGGCGACAGGCGCTGAACGAGTTTGGAAATTGGCATGCTCTGAATCCAGACTTTACCCGAGCCGCGCAACGTAGCCAGAAACAGCCCCTCGCCACCAAAAACCATACTACGCAGCCCACCCGCCCGCTGAATGTCAAAATTTACGCTCGGCTCAAAACCTACCACACAGCCCGTGTCCACGCGTAACATTTCGTTATTCAGCGTCCGCTCAATCACTACACCACCGGCATGGATAAAAGCCATTCCATCGCCCTGAACTTTCTCCAGAATGAAGCCCTCACCTCCAAAAAAGCCCGCCCCGATACGCTGATTGAAATGAATACTCATTTTTGTACCCAGGGCCGCACAAAGGAACGCGTCTTTTTGCACGATTAGCGTATTGCCATAAACAGTGGCTAAGTTGATGGGCATGACCGTGCCCGGATAGGGTGCCGAAAAGGTTACTTTACGCTTGCCTGTACCCCGATTGGTAAAGTGAGTCATGAATAGCGACTCGCCCATAATCACCCGCGATCCAGCCTGCATTAGTTTCCCCAAAAACCCCTGATCGGGCTGAGAGCCATCGCCCATTTTGGTTTCAAACTGAATGCCATCTTCCATATAAAGCATGGAACCTGCCTCGGCAATGACGGTTTCGTTCGGGTCCAGTTCAATTTCAACGATCTGGATATCTTCGCCAATGATTTTGTAATCGATTTCGTGGGAGTACATGGTTGGGTTGCCTTGATTAGTTACTGGTTTATGGCGTTGAAACTACGGAATATGCCCGATGCGCTGGCGCATATTTCGTATGAACGGCATAAAAAATGCCCAACCGGATGATTTGACAGGTCAGGCATTTCAGGATGAATAACGCATGCTTCGAAAAAAGATGCCTTACATATCGTTACCGTTTCGGCCTCTCGTCCAGGTCGATATCGTCATCCAGGGTCAGGTCGTCTTCTTCGTCATCGTCTTTCTCATCGGCATCGTCGGGAATGGATTCGCCTTTTAGATTGAGATCTGTGCGATGGCGAAGTTTTTTATCGTCTACCGTTTTGTTTAGAAACTGATTGATCTTGTCGATGTCGAAACTGGTCGTGATTTCGCCAAACGAGTTAATTTGAATATCAAAACCTTCCAGTTCTTGATGAACGCGGGGTTTCTCGTTTTCGTCGGGGTTCGTTTTTTTCTTAGCCATGATGATCAGAATTGGAACACAATCGTAGGGCCGGGCTGGCGTACCAGTTAAACGGATTAGAACGAATTTCTTCTTTACGAATCCCGGGAAATCTGCATAATTCGTCCGGCCTCGTTCCTGTATTGCTATCTAAGCAGGTACTTTCAGGGTATTTAATGCGTTTTGCAGCCGCCGAACCGTTTCATCTTTTCCAATAATTTCCATCGTCAGCATAAGGTCTGGACCAGCGCCGGAGCCGGTTAATGCCAGGCGTATGGCCTGCATGATTTTGCCCTGCTTGATGCCTACCTGCGTCATGGCATCGCTGAGCACCTGCCGAATGGTATCCGCCAGAAATTCACCCTCGAATCCACCCAGTGCATCCCGGAAAGCAGTGACGGCCCGCACGGCATCGTCGTTCCACTTAGCGGCTGCGATGGTTTCATCGTAGGTCGTGGGCGCGTTAAAAATTGTATCGGCTTCGGTGAAAATCTCGTGGGCAAAATTGACGCGCCCTTTGAGCAAGGCCACAATTTTTTCGGCTTTCTCCGATGGGCAGTCGAACCCGGCGGCTTCAGCCCGCTGTTGAACGGCAGGGGCCAGTTCGGCATCGGGCCGCAGGCGGATGTACTGGTGATTGAACCACTGCGCCTTCTGAATATCGAATCGCGCTCCTGCTTTGTGCACCTGCGCGAGGTCGAAACTGGCAATCAATTCGTCCATCGTGAACAGTTCCTGCTCGGTGCCGGGATTCCAGCCCAGCAAGGCCAGAAAGTTGATGGTGGCTTCGGGCAGGTAACCATCCTCGCGGAACCCTCTCGCCACGACACCCGTGGCCGGGTCGGTCCATTGCAGCGGAAAGATGGGAAAGCCCCCGAGGTCAGCATCGCGTTTGCTGAGTTTGCCATTGCCTTCGGGCTTCAACAGCAGGGGCAGATGGGCAAATTGTGGCATGGTGTCTTCCCAGCCTAGATACCGATACAGCAGCACGTGGAGCGGGGCCGAGGGCAGCCACTCTTCCCCCCGGATTACGTGGGTAATCTCCATCAGGTGATCGTCCACAATGTTAGCGAGGTGATACGTTGGCAGGCCGTCCGATTTCAGCAGGACTTTGTCGTCAATAGCTGATGAATGTACGTTGACCCAGCCCCGTATCAGGTCATTGACCCTGACTTCTTCCTTTCGGGGCGTTTTGAGCCGGATCACATACGGCTCTCCGGCCTGTATACGGGCTTTTACCTCATCAGCCCGTAAGGTCAGTGAATTGCGCATCTGCATCCGCGTAATGGCGTTGTACTGGGCAGCCGGCGCGTTGGCAACTTCGAGCCGCTGCCGCATAGCATCCAGTTCTTCGGCCGTGTCGAAGGCGTAATAAGCTTTGCCTTCATCGACGAGCCGCTGTGCTTCTTTTTGGTAGATGTCCCGGCGCTCCGACTGGCGATAGGGCGCATGAGGCCCCGGTCGGAATGCCGCATCACCGTCGCCACTGTCTACCCCCTGCCCTTCATCAATTTCGATACCAGCCCAACGGAGGGCCTCAATAATGTATTCTTCAGCACCCGGCACGAACCGGTTTTGATCGGTGTCCTCGATGCGCAACAGCATTTTGCCGCCCATTTTCCGGGCGAACAGGTAATTATAAAGCGCGGTACGTACGCCACCGATGTGCAGCGGACCGGTTGGGCTAGGCGCGAACCGAACGCGAACGGGTTTTGACATGAATTAGGAATGAAAGAGCAAAAGAAGCAGCGCGTAAAAGAATAGCAAAACCGTAGTAGCATTCTTCTACGCGCTGCTGTTATTGCATGGCTATTACAGAAATTTCAACATTGACATCTTTAGGTAACCGGGCAACTTCGACGGTTTCGCGAGCTGGTGGATCAACCGTAAAAAAATGTCCATAGACCTCATTGATGGCCGCGAAGTTGTTCATGTCTTTGACAAATATGCTGGCCTTAACAATGTTCGTATAATCCATACCGGCGGCCCGCAAAATGGCCCCAATGTTTTTCATGACTTGCTCAGTTTCGGCCCGGATGTCCCCCTGGGAAGCCAACTCGATGGCAACCTGACCGGAGATGTATAAGGTTCCATTGGCTTTTACCGCCTGGCTGTAGGGACCAATAGGCGCGGGGGCCAGTTCAGAATAAACAATTTGCTTGTTCATGGATTTTGGTAATGTGTTTGAGTCATCGGATGACTGACGCGTTTGCAAAGGTACCGACAAACCCCCGTATGGCCGAAAATACACTCATCATCTTCGTTAAAAACCCCATTGCCGGTACGGTTAAAACCCGGATCGCCCGCACCGTTGGCAATGAGCGGGCAGTAGAAGTTTATCAGCATTTGCTGCGGCACACGCAGGCCATTACGCGGCCACTAACCTGTCGCCGGGTCGTGTACTATGGAGACTTTATTAATCCGGATGATGGCTGGAATGGCTATGAGAAACAACTGCAATCGGGCCGAAACCTTGGAGAACGGATGCGGGAAGCATTTCGGGAACAACTAGAATCGAGTAAACAGGTCCATCCGGACAGGGTCAATCCAGACCGGGTCAATCCAGACCGGGTAGTCATCATTGGCAGCGATTGCCTGGGCATTACACCTGGCCATATTGAACAGGCTTTTCTGGCGCTGGACAAAGTTGATGTTGTTATTGGACCGGCAACGGACGGCGGTTATTACCTGCTTGGCATGAAGAAGCTCCACTCATTTTTGTTTGATAATATGCCTTGGAGCCAGCCTGAACTCCGCCACCAGACAGAACAGGCCCTTTTGGAACACGGTTTGGTGTTTGAGCGGCTGGAGCAACTGACCGATATTGATGAGTGGGTCGACTATGAAAATGCGCTGATATGACCAGGTGGCAAGATTTGCTGGCAACGACCTCAGCGGATGCCAAAGTTCATTTCGAGAGGCTTAAAGAACACCTTTTCGGACGGCTCGACAGGCATAAGCCGTATAAAATCGTGTATTACCGGGGCTTTGGCAGCCCCACGGCCGTTTGGCTCAAAGGCCGCATACTCCGCGAACGTGAGCTTAGTACGCCCTCAGATAATGATGCGTTCTGGCAAAACATCCTCGCTACGTATCAGCGTTTTGAGAGCGACGAAGTGCCCGGTATTACAGTGCGCGTTGAGGCTTTTGGGCAATCATACACGGTAGTAACCGATGAGGATGGCTTTTTTGAGGTAACCGTGAACCCGCCTGATAATTTGCCAACGGGGCGGGTTTGGTTTCCGGTGCGCTATTCGCTCGACGGCATTGTGCAACCCAGTATGACACCTGGTCAGGAAACAC
>JAQBNX010000669.1 GCA_028288385.1 Spirosoma sp. | reverse complement strand
CGAGTTGTTGAAAATCTTATTGCCCAGCGACGTGTAAGCATAAGCGCTGAAATCGAACGCTTTGTACCGCAACGTTAACGTAGCACCACCGGTGAACTTTGGAACCGGGCTACCCAGGAACGTCCGGTCGGCAGAGGTGATTTTGCCATCGCCATCTGTATCAGCATAGCGGAAACGGCCTGGGCCAGCTCCTTCCTGCGTTGGGGCAGCGGCAACTTCTTCTTTGCTGTTGAACAACCCGATCACCTTGTAACCATAGAAGGATGAAATTGCCTGACCTGGTTGGTTACGAACAACGTTACCATTTAAACGCGTACCACCCGCATCAAAGTATGGTGAGCCTGGAGCCAACGAACGTATCTCGTTTTTCAGGATACCACCCGTTACGTTCAATTCATAGGTTACACCACCGGCTACCTTACCCCGGGTGATTACCTGAACATCGATCCCCTGGTTACGCATACTGGCAATGTTCACTGCAGGTGCACTGGCCCGCACACCAATAACACCAGGAAGCGGAACGGTATACAGCAGATCGCGGGTGTCCTTGCGCCACAGGTCGAAGATTACTTCTAACCGGTTGTTCAGGAACGCTCCATCAATACCAATGTTAGTGGTGGTACTGGTTTCCCACTTGGCGTTGGTATTACCAATCCGGCTCCGGTAGAAGCCCGGGCTGATGGACGTGTTGGCACCGTTGATGTCATATCCGTTGCCAGGGTTGGAGGCAAACAGGCTATACTGGTTGTTGGGGTCAACGTTATTGGAGTTACCCATCAAGCCGTAGCCACCGCGAATTTTCAGATCAGATACCCATGGCAGGTTCTTCATGAAGCTTTCCGACGAAAGACGCCAGGCGGCCGAAACAGCCGGGAACACACCATAACGGTTGTTAGCACCGAAACGCGACGAACCATCACGACGAACAACACCCGTCAGGATGTACTTATCGTTGAAGATGTAGTTAACACGGCTAAACAGGGAGTAGAAATTAACCCCACTGAATAAGTTACTGTTTACCTGCCGACCCGTAGTAGCCAGATTGCTTAGCGTTACGTAAGAGACATCCTGCGAGAACGGATTAGTACCGTTGCCGTCAACTGATCGCCCCTTACCCGTATTCAAGGCTTCCATACCGACCAATACGTCAACGTCATGGATGCCAAACTTCTTCTTGTACTGAGCGGTATTCGTGAACGTATAGGCCAGGCTATACCCGCCACCTTCACCAAAGGTATAGGTGGTATTATTCTCCGAGTTTTCGTACTGACCAGGGCCGTAGTTTGTGAAGAAGTTGTTAGAGTACTGCCCGGCAATGTTCGTGCGCAGCATCAGACCTGGAATAACATCATACTCTAAGTAGGCATTACCAAAAGCTAAGCCGCTGAATGTACCATTGTCTTTGATTCGATCGCGGCTGGCAACCGGGTTACGTGGGTTGTTAAAGCCAGGAGCAGCCGTACCAGCGTAGCCACCAAACTCATCATAGATTGGGATAATCGGCGGCATCCGGAACGCCTGCAGAATGTCGTTTTCATCGGCCGAAACACCCCGGCCACCTGAGCCACCGGTTATACCTTTGTTCGACAGGTAGGTAAGTTGAAGATTCTGACCGAAACGTAGCCGCTTGCTTAAGTCAAATTCCGTGTTTACCCGGAAGCTATACCGTTGTTGGCTGTTATTCAGCAGGATACCCTGCAGGTTCTGCATACCCAGACTGACATAGAACCGGCTGGTCTCTGTGCCACCCTGGAAACCCAGTGTTTGCCGGAGAAGGGGAGCTGTACGGGTGATAGCATGATACCAGTCGGTACCTGCTTTGTTGGCACGTACCACCTGATAAATTGGACCAGCGCTTATGTTCGTGTTGTACTTAGCTCTTTGTGCTTCCAGATCAACATTGCCAACAACACCACCTGCTCCACCTACGTTGATGTAGTCGGGCAGAACGGGCGATTGCCCTTTGCCATACTGGCCACCGGCCACGTTCGTGAAATCGGGCGTTACGCCATTGGCTGTAGCCGTGTTCCGGATGGCATTCCAGGTCCAGTCTGCCTGCTGCTGCGGATTTAGAATGGGTTGTCCTTTGCCCGGATCGGTAACGCCGTACAGACCATCGTAGCTGATGCTGAGTTTCTGGGCTTTGCGCTGACCTTTCTTCGTCGTGATAACAATAACGCCGTTAGCAGCCCGCGCACCATAGATCGAAGCTGCGGCTGCATCTTTCAGCACTGTTGTTGATTCAACATCGTCAGGCTGCACAAAGTTGATACCGCCTGTTGGAACGCCGTCAATAACGTACAAGGGCTCGTTACCACCGAAGGCACCAAAACCGCGAACCCGAACAATACTGGTTGTGCCCGGCTGACCATTCGTAATTACAGTTACGCCAGATACGCGTCCCTGCAATTGCTGCTCCACGTTACCCGATGGAATAGCCGAAAGGTCTTTTGCTTTTACCGTTGAAACAGCTCCTGTGTTGTCGCGCTTCTGGTCGGTTGTATAACCCGTTACGATAACTTCGCTCAGTGCGGTAGCGTCGTCTTCCAGGGTTACATTAATCGCTGACCGGTTGCCAACCGTGATCTCCTGCGTTTTGTTGCCAATCGATGAAATAACAAGCACAGGATTGGTACCGCGCACATTAATAGAGAAGTCGCCATTGGCGTCTGTAGATGTACCTGTTTGGGTACCCTTCAGCACAACGTTGGCACCTGGAACAGGCCCGTCAACACCTGTAATTTTACCCGTCACACGACGGTCCTGGGCGGATGCATTCAGGCAGCTAAGCAGCAGCACGAATACGCACAGAAAACCGGAACAGAGTGACCTGTAGAGCATTGTTTTCATGAGATATAGGTTCGTTTTAGACTTGTAATAAACACATCAAAACTAAGATTATTAAATCATATTTCAAAAAAGAATTGTTCTAAAAATTTTATGCCCTACTTGTTTAGAGCGAGATTAATATGGGAAAATTTATATTATCAAGGTAGTTAAGGGCTTGATAGATAGTTAATTGCTGAACCACTCTTGCTGATTTTCATTAAAGATACTCTTGGAAAAGTGTCAATACATTCAGTATGAGCACTTCCCATTGAATCGTGAGGCTCGAGTTGAAGGGTTATCTTTACGTAATTATGCACACTAATTATTACTTTTTACGACAACTCGCACCTGCCCTCTCTATACGTCTACGCGGTCTCCGGTTAATGGAGTGTTTCAGTCAGGACCGCGACGAGGTAGTTATAGTGTTTGCTCAGGCGAAAGGCAGGCAGAATTACTATAAACCGTTCTACATCAAAGCCACATTACGTGCTGACTTTTCTGGAATGCTTTTTCCAGACACGGTACAACGCGCCCGAGCCAACAGCATTGACCTGTTCGATACACTTATCATACCGTCTATGGCTGAAAGTGCCGACTCTGCAACAACCAGTCTGGAGACCGCTGGTTCGGTTGAATTCAGCACACCCGCAAACACTTCAGACCAACGCATGGCAGGCGAATTCAACAAGGTAACTGCTGTGCCAGGTAGGGCCGTTATTGCTGTACGCTCATTTCTCAATGAGCGATGTCTGGCCATTCAACTGGATGATGCCTATACGCTCCTGTTTAAATTTTTTGGCAATCGACCCAACCTGCTGGCATTTCAGGGAAATACGGTCATCGATTTGTTTAATCATAATCTGGCTTCCGACTGGCAACTTAAGCTCCATACACTGGACCGGCCCATCGACCAGTCGCGCGAAGCCTTTGAGCAGGCAGGCTCCAGCTACCGGCCATTGTTTCCGACATTCGGTAAAGTAGTTAACCGGTATCTTGACGAACGAAAACAACCCGGTGGGGTGGTGACCTGGCCGCTCATTGAAGACGTAGTGCGTAAACTCGAACAGCCACGCTATTATTTAATCCGGCTGGACCATACGCCTACCCTCAGTTTGTTGCCCTTTGAGGGGCAATCGGATGCTGAGACACAAAATGGCGTTTCTGGGTCTGGTGCCAAAACGTATCGTGAATTTAGTGATCCAGTGGAGGCCGCTAACCGGTTTTACATCGCTTACACTGGGCTGAGTAAATTCGAAGAGGAAAAGGCCCAATGGCTTAGGCTGCTCGATAAACGCCAGAAGCGGGCACAGGCCCAGATTGACGGAAATATGCTCCGGCTTCTTGCCCGCGACGAAGGGGCCAGCCATGAGCAAATAGGGCATATCTTAATGGCTAACCTGCATGATATTCCCGAAACGCCGGGTTCTAAATCGCCGGAACGTATTACGTTGTATGACTTTTACCGCGATCGGCCGATTGACATCAAACTCAAACCGGATTTAAGTCCTCAAAAAAATGCGGAAAACTATTATCGAAAATCGAAAAACGAGAAAATCGAGGAGGAGCACCTCACAAAACAGATTGTAGCCCGCGAGGCCGAAATGGAGCGCATGAACCGGCAGAAAATAGATATTGAACAAATTGCCAGCCTGAAAGAACTACGCCGGTATGTGAAACAGGCTAACTTATTGCTCGACACTCCCTCAATGGCTTCTGCTGACGGTGCTCAGGCTCAATTGTTCAGGGAGGTGCTTGTCGATAAGTTTCGGATTTTGATTGGGCGAAGTGCTAAAAATAATGATCTCCTTACCCAAAAATACGCGCATAAGGAAGACCTATGGCTTCACGCCCGTGACGTAGCCGGTTCGCATGTTATCATTAAATATAAAGCTGGTAAAACCTTTCCTAAAAATGTGATTGAGCGGGCAGCAGAACTGGCTGCCTGGTATTCAAAACGCAAAACCGATAGCCTTTGCCCCGTGACAGTAACACCTAAAAAGTTCGTTCGTAAGCCAAAGGGGCTGGCCGAAGGTCAGGTAATTGTCGAAAAGGAAGATGTGGTTATGGTAGTGCCGAAGGGAGAGTGACCTCTGTAGTTACAGTCAGGAAACAGAAATGGCTGACGAGAGCCTATTGCTCATTCGTCAGCCATTTCTGTTTCCTG
>JAQBNX010000663.1 GCA_028288385.1 Spirosoma sp. | reverse complement strand
TCACCGGAAGAACATTGAACTGGGCTATTGGCTGGCAGAACCTTTCTGGGGGAAAGGCATTATAAGTGAAGCCATAAAACGGGTGGTTGACTTTGCCT
Source organism: Spirosoma sp. (assembly GCA_028288385.1). Classification (GTDB taxonomy): domain Bacteria; phylum Bacteroidota; class Bacteroidia; order Cytophagales; family Spirosomataceae; genus Spirosoma. The sequence goes on along the minus strand of JAQBNX010000663.1, from coordinate 3,466 downwards.
TTGAGTCGTATGATGTAAATAGAATTTTTGCCAGACCATTTGGCCATAATGTCGCTTCTCAGCATGTACTTCAAAAAAACCAATTCCGCTTAGAGGGCCACTTTAAAGAGACACTTTATAAAAACGGAGCCTATCTAGATGAACTCATCTACGCCTTAAGACGTAACGACTGGCGTAGGTAAATGGCTCAATTTGAAGGCCATAATAGGCAGGCTTACGCCATCCGTCCAAAAATAGCCTTTGAATTTCTCCCTTGCCTACCGCTATCCGCACCACTTGTATATGACTGGCAATGCCTGGTAGAGCGTTGACGCTTAGAACCGCCCCCAAATGACAGGTGCTGTTGATTTTGTCTATTCCCTATAAGGCCCAATTAGCGGTACTCAGCTATGAAAAACTGGTATTCAGCGCTAATGACTTGTCGATTACGTAGGGCCAAAACAACTTTGGACTTATATTGGACTACTGTATCTCAATCGACATTTCGATTAATCTATGAAAAACCATTTCCAAATCAGAATCTCAGTGCTGCGATCGGCTTTGCTGGGCGTACTGGCTGTGGGTCTGCTATCATCACGTCCTTTGCAATCGCCACCGGGCGATAAGCCCGAGGACAACCGCTTCACCAAAGTAATTCTGGCCGAAAAGCTGGACGAACCCATGGAGATGACCTTCCTGAACGACGGACGAGTCCTGTTCGTCGAACGGAAAGGGGCGTTGAAAGCCTATAACCCAACGACAAAAGAGGTTACGGTTATAGCGAATATTCCGGTTAGCACGAAGTACACCGCTAAAGACGGACGTATAACTGAAGCTGAGGACGGGCTGTTGGGCATCGTTACCGATCCGAATTATGACCAGAATCACTGGATTTACCTCTACTACTCCGAACCCGGCGACGTAGCCAAGAACATCCTGACCCGCTACGAACTGCGGGGCAGTGAACTGGTAATGAGTTCAAAGAAAGTCCTGCTGGAGGTGGCTACCCAGCGGGAGCAGTGCTGCCATACGGGCGGGGGCATGGTCTTTGACAGCAAAGGCAATCTGTTTCTGACCACCGGCGATAATACGTCACCGCGTGATACGCCGTTTAACCCCATTGACGAGCGGGAAGGTCGGGGACCGTGGGACGCACAGAAGTCGTCGGGCAATACGAACGATCTGCGCGGTAAGATCATTCGGATTCACCCCGAAGCCGATGGTACGTATACAATTCCAGACGGTAACTTATTTCCGAAAGGCACGGCCAATAGTCAAAAGACTCGCCCTGAGATTTACACAATGGGCCACCGCAACCCCTGGCGTATTTCGGTCGACAACAAGACGGGCTACATCTACTGGGGCGAAGTTGGCCCCGACGCCAGCACCGACTCGACGGGGCGTGGTCCTCGTGGATACGATGAGTTTAACCAGGCAAAAGGACCGGGAAATTACGGCTGGCCTTACATAATAGGTGATAACAAGTCGTATAACTACTTCGATTTTGCGTCTGGTAAATCTGGAGCCGTCTACGATCCGGCCCATCCCATCAACCGTTCGCCGAACAACACGGGCCTGAACGACCTGCCACCGGTGCAGAAAGCCCTGATCTGGTATCCATACAGCAATTCGCCTGAATTTCCGTTAGTAGGCCGATCGGGTCGCAGCGCAACCGGCGGCCCCGTGTTTCACCAGTCCGATTTTAAAAACGCCAAACGGGTGTTTCCGGCGTACTACGAAGGCAAGTGGTTAATTGCAGAGTTTATGCGGGGCTGGATTATGGCCGTCACGCTGGATGAGCAGGGTAACTATAAGTCGATGGAGCGGTTCCTGCCCGAGGAAAACTTCAGCAGTGCCATTGATATGAAGTTTTCGCCTACTGGTGATCTGTATGTGCTCGAATACGGCAGTGCCTGGTTCCGGGGTAACGATAACGCCCGCATCGTTAAAATTGAATACAATGGCGGTAACCGGCCACCGCTTGTTCAGGCATCTGCCGACAAAACGGGTGGCGCCATTCCCTTCAACGTAGCGTTTTCGGCCAATGGAACCAAAGACTATGACGGCGATGCCCTGAAGTATTCCTGGAAAATTGCCCAAAAAGGAGGGCCAGTCAGAACTTTCACGCAGCCAAATCAGGTAGTTACGTTCGACAAACCGGGTGTTTATCAGGCCACCCTGACCGTGACGGATGCTAAAGGGGCTACCAGCACTAAATCGCTGGAAATCAAAGCCGGAAACGAACCGCCCCTCGTTGCCTTTGACATAAAGAAAGGAAACAAGTCGTTTTTCTTTCCTAATCAGCCAATCGACTACGCCGTTCGGGTGATTGATAAGGAAGATGGCAGCCTGGAAAACGGGAAAATTGCACCCACCCAGGTGGCGGTGAGTATCGATTACCTGGCCGAAGGTTTTGACCCAATTGAAGTAGCGCAGAATCACCGGGGCACTGAGGCAGTAGCCCGCTACGCTACCGGGCAGCGGTTGATTAGCCAGAACGATTGTAAGTCCTGTCACATGCCCGATAAAAAATCCGTTGGCCCCAGCTATATCGACGTAGCGAAGAAGTACAAAGGCGACGTAGCAGCTGTTGACCGGCTGGCCAAGAAAGTGATTAGCGGTGGTGGTGGCGTTTGGGGCGATCACTCCATGAGTGCTCACCCGCAACTGACCAATTCCGATGCTACGGCGATGGTCAACTATATTATGAGCCTGGACGAAAAGCCAATGGCCGCAAAAACGTATCCGGTACAGGGAAGCTTTTTGCCGAAAGTACCGGAAGGTGAAAACGGGAAAGGGGGCTTTGCCCTGCGCGCTTCATACACCGATCGGGGCACCAATATCATGAAGCCCGTATCATCAGAAAGCGTTGTGATTTTGCGTAACCCGGAGCTACTGCCCGAAAATGCAGATCTAAAGAAAGGAACGCAGTTTACGACTACGCCCGCCAAAACGTTTTTGGTCACTGGCAACCAATCATTCATCGGGTACAAGCAACTGGATCTGACCGACATTGGTCACATCGACATTCTGGCCCAGGCAACGACCCGCGTGGGCGCTATAGGAGGACAAATTGAGGTACGACTCGACTCACCAACTGGCCCGATGGTTGGCAAAACACCCATGGTTAAAGTGAGCAACCCAACGTTTCCGGGTGCCGCGACTGCCACTACACAACGCCCCACGAGTACGTCGGCCACCGGCGCAGCCACACCGCCAGTCAATACGTCGGCAGCCGCTCCGGCAGGTGCCGCACCCGACCGGGCGGCCATGATGCGTCGAATGTCGCAGAAGGTTACCGCCGATATTACACCCACATCGGGGATGCACACCGTTTACTTTGTCTTTACTAATCCGCAGGCAACGGCTGATGATCAGGTATTGATGCAGGTAGTATCAATTCAGTTTGTTCCAACCGGGCAGGCAGCTTCAGCCGGAACTGGCCACTAAAACTCTTTTCAATTTTCATAACTATGAGTAACCGTAG
>JAQBNX010000642.1 GCA_028288385.1 Spirosoma sp. | reverse complement strand
ATTGCGAAACCTGCCAAAACGAATAAAATAAGCGGTCAGGCCAGCTATCAAACCAACTATCCAACCAATATGCGTTGGATAATCACCAAACCACTGTGGCCAGTTATTCAGGAAGTCGTGCCCATCAAATGCCAATTTTCCCGTCTCTGGATCGACATAAGTAGGGTCGCCTAACGGATACGTCAGCAGCGATGCCAGCGGTTGATCAAGCCCTAAGGTTCGCAACAGTAGTTGAACCAGCCAGCCAGCTAATGCGCCCAGCGTCCCAAAGATCGGAAGCCACCACGCCTTGCGGCTCTTTTGGTCGAGCAGGTCATAAATTCCCATTGCCAGCAGGGCTGAGGTGGCCGCCAGATAATCGGCGTCGAACCAATAAAGTGGGCTTTTATGCCGAGATGCATCATGATCTATCTTAATTCCGGATTGTAGGGCGTGTGCAATGAAATCCTCAAACAAGTCCTGAAGAAACCAGATTCCAAAGACAAACAGCACAGGACTGACCAGTTGAACTAACCGTTCACGCTCAGCTACAGCCGCCAGCGCGGTACCCGCTCCCCCGAGGCCAGCCCACAAAAATCCGAGGTAAAACAGCATCGCATATCCGTACAACTGAGTGGCACTATGGCCGCTTTGGGTATACGAAAGAACCTGCATGTAGGAAACAGACGCGCCAAAACCCCAACCGATGGCTCCGAAAAAGGCAAAATAAAGAACCCGTTGTTGCCAGTCAGAACGGCCAGATAGCAACGCAACGACGATAGCCGTCAGGCAACCGGCAAAAGCCGCTCCGTATTCGTGTCCGAAATTACCGCGGATACCCCAGCCAATTGAGAGCGTAAGTCCACCCAGCAGTATACTTTTCCAGCGCCAGATGGGGGCTTGCCGGTTATGGAAAGAGGCTATCGTCTGCATCAGATTACGGGTAGAGAATGGGTACCCGCAGAATGATCGTCGCCAATGGCATCTTTGATAATACGAAGATCATGGCGTAATCGCTGGCTGAACAGCGCTACATCGAAACTATGAACCACGATGTTGACGCCCTCTTTCATCCACTGAATCTGGCGTTCCGGTTCCAGTGAGAAGTGAATGCCGATAGAGAGACCTTTAGCGCGGGTTGTATGAATAATGGTTCGTACGGCGGCTTCAAAGTCAGGATGATCGTACTGCTCCGGTAACCCCAAACTTACGGATAAGTCATGCGGCCCGATGAATACCGCATCAAGTCCCGGCACCGACAGCAACTCATCGAGCCGATTAAGGGCTGGCACACTTTCAATATTGGCAATACAGATTGTATCAGCATTATAAGTCGCTATGTAATCATTCATTTCTGCCGACATTAGGTCGCTACCATTCAGGTAAGCGGTTAGGCGTTCACCTTTTAGTGGCCGGAATTTTGTGGCGCCAACCAACTCCTGAATCTGCTCCACCGATTCGAGGTAAGGTGCTACGACGCCAATGGCTCCACCGTCGATAACCTGACAGGCCCTAAATGGGTCTGGGCTTGGAATCCTAACAATGGGCGTAATGTCGTAGGCACGAAATTGTTGACAAAGCCGTGCCAGTTCGGCCCGGTCCAACGGAATATGTTCGGTATCTAAGAAGACGAAATCGAGGCCAATCTGTTTGATGGCTTTTGGCCACATCGGGGATGTCGAAGTGATGCACGTGCCATAGACGTTTTGGCCTTGTTTGAGCTTTTGACGCAGGCTTAGCTTGGTTAAACCGTTCATTTGACTAGTAATTACAGACTAGTCATACTACTGCTCAGGCGGCTGTTCAGGCTACTACATCAGCAAATTATTTGCCCTAACCAATAGTCTGAATGAGCCGAATAGTAGTAGTATAACCTGAAGTGTTGTTGCTTTTTTTGGATTTCAAGTATATAGTTTACCCGATGGCGCTAGAGAATCCCTTACCAGAAGGCTTATGGCCTGTAATTCTAACCCCCTTTACAACGGGTAATTGTGTAGATATTGGTGGATTAGAGCAGCTTACGACGCTATATCTGCAAGCTGGTGCCAATGGTCTGTTTGCCAATTGTTTATCCAGCGAAATGTTTCAGATGACCGACGATGAGCGCCTGCTAGTTACGCGAACGGTGGTAAATCACGTGCGGGGTAACGTTCCTGTGGTGGCTACCGGAACCTTTAGTCGGCATGTATCTGCCAATGCTGACTTCATAAAGAAAATCCACGATACGGGCGTACAGGCGGTTATTCTGATAACCAGTATGCTCGTCGAACCGGACGAAAATGAAGATGTCCTGAAAGCTCGTTTGGAAAAAATCATGACGCAAACGGGCGATATTCCACTGGGTGTTTATGAATGTCCGGTTCCATACAAACGATTGCTGAGTCCGGATATCATGAAATGGATGGCCGCTACGGGTCGTTTTGTGTACCACAAAGACACGAGTTGCCATTCGGGAGCCATTCACCGAAAAGCGCAGGCCGTGGCTGGTAGTAATTTTGGTTTTTACAATGCGGATACAGCCACCGCACTCGACTCGTTGGATTCTGGTGGCCGGGGCATTTCGCCCATTTCGGGAAATTTTTATCCAGAACCTTATACTCATCTGCTTAACCTGTACCGGTCCACCGGACGCACCGAGTCGGTAAATCGTCTCCACGCGTTTCTGACGATG
>JAQBNX010000606.1 GCA_028288385.1 Spirosoma sp. | reverse complement strand
CAGCACCCAATTCGAGCGCTTTAGCATAACAGGTTTTCTGATTGCCGCCATAACCTTTGTTCCGATCGTGACGAATAACGTGACGGATACCTAATTGCCGGGCTACGTCGGCAGTATTATCGGGGCTGGCATCATCTACTAGGATGACCTCGTCGACTAAATCAAGGGGAATTTCGCGATACGTACGCTCGAGCGTCAGGGCTGCCCGATAAGCAGGCATTACGACAACAACTTTTTTACCATTAAACATGGCTCAAAACTAACCCCCAACGGGCAATATGCCAATAATTTGGCTAACAAACTACGTCCATCCGCCCAATTGCGCGTAGTTTTACCACTAAGAATCAACTTTATGAGCGAGACAAGGTTACATTTTTTGTCTTTGCCCACAGCTTATGCTTAACAGTGAAACTCTTTTTTTTCTGGCCTTTTCGGCTTTTGTCCTGGTAGTAATGGCGTTTGACTTAGGCGTTTTTTCTAAAGCCAAGAGTCACGTTGTAGAATTTAAAGAAGCAGCGGTCTGGAGTGCTATTTGGGTGGCTCTCTCCATTGCTTTTTACTTTTTCCTGAAGAGTTTCGGTTACCTGGTTCATGGTATTACTGACATGGCCCAGCTTCAGGTAATTCGGGATCGTTACGCAGACCATGTGGACTTAATTTCTGGCAATTTTACGGCCAGTTTAGCCCGTTTCCAGGATAACATGGCTCTAGAGTACATTACCGGCTACTTAGTCGAATACTCCTTGTCGGCCGATAATATTTTCGTGTTCATTCTTATTTTTAACTCGTTTGGCGTGCGCGAACGATATTATAAGAAAATACTCGTCTGGGGAATCTTAGGGGCCATCATCCTGCGCTTCGTCTTTATTTTCCTTGGTTCTGCCTTGCTGCAGCGGTTCGAATGGATCATTTATATTTTCGGTGCTTTCCTGGTGTATACGGGTGTTCAATTATTTTTCCAGAAGGAAGAAGACGAAAAGATCGACCCAAGCAGTCACCCGGTTGTTAGGTTTGCCAGTAAGTACCTGAACGTATACCACCGCAACGTAACGGATAACTTTTTCATCCGCCGGAAAACGGACCAGAAACTATTTGTTACGCCTTTGTTTCTAATAGTCATCGTTGTTGCCTTCACGGATCTGATCTTTGCCGTTGACTCAAGTCCGGCCATTTTCTCGATTACCAAAGACCCTTATATCGTCTTTTTCTCGAACGTTTTTGCCATTATGGGTCTGCGGTCGATGTTCTTTTTCCTATCGAGTATCATCAGTCAATTTCGCTTTTTAAAAACCGGTCTGGCCTTACTGCTGACGTTTATTGGCGTGAAGATGCTAACAGAACACTGGCTCGAAGAATTGGGCTTCAAACCTGTTTATTCCCTGTATATCATCATAGCTATCCTGGGTGTTAGCATTCTGGCATCATGGCTCATACCCGAGAAAAAGCCGGAACCAGCAAACGGCCCTACAGAGTTACCCTAAGATTTAGTCGTTTTCAGCATCTGGACCTTCCAGACGTTTTAATATATCAATACCCGTGAAAATCTTGTGAAGATTGCGGTTCAGACAAGTGTTCTGCGTGCTTACCGGCGACGGCTGACCAATCTTAGCAGCCGTAATCGGTCTTTGCTACTAAATAATCTTCCGGCCAGTCATTTTCTGGACCTGCACGAAACCGATTTCCTACTCAATAAACCTTCCTTCAATCTCCTTACGGATCTGATTGGCCGGAAAACGGCAATACCAATCTGCGAAGTATTAGACGCCCGGCACGAGCGCAGCAATGAAGTCAGCCGGAAGCTCCGGCGTATCGACCGTACTGCCCGGTTTATTAAAGACGAACGCGGCACAGAAGATCTGTATGTAGGGTGGCCCTTTGTGCGCGGCAAGTTTATGGACGGTACAGTGGTGCATGGGCCATTGTTGTTTTTTCCAGTGCAGATTGAACAACAGGGCACATTGTGGAAAATGGTACGTCGGGGAGATCAACTGGCATTCCTTAATACTACACTGGCCCTTGCCTACGGTCAGTTTAATCAGGTCAAATTAACGGACGATCTGCTTGAAACCACACTGGACGATTTTGACAAAGATGCATTGGTGTTCCGGACACAATTGTACGAATGGCTCAAAGCAAGCCCGCTCGAAATTAACTTCAACACCAATTTATTCCAAAATCAACTTCAGTTTTTCGACATACAAACCGCCAAAAGCCTCGATCAACTCGAATCGACCGGTGAACTAAAACTCTACCCCGAAGCCGTTCTGGGAATTTTTCCACAAGCTGGATCGTATCTGGTACCCGATTACGATCAATTGATTGAAAACAGCGATGAGTCAGGGAAGATGGGCGATGAGTTACTAACGCTGTCTGACACATCGCTCATCTCCCCGGACTCATCACTCCCCGAACGCTTCCTTTACGCACCACTCCCACTCGATGCTTCGCAGGAAGTTGCCGTACGGGCAGTTAAGGCAGGATTGTCCATTGTTGTTCAGGGCCCGCCCGGTACAGGTAAGTCACAATTGATTGCCAACCTAATGGCCGATGCGGCTGCGATGGGGAAGCGTGTGCTGCTGGTGTGCCAGAAAAGAGCCGCCCTAGACGTAGTGCAGGAACGGTTGCGCCAGGTAGGGATGGCCCCTTTTATGGCGTTGATTCACGATTTTCAGGATGACCGACGAGGGCTGTATACGCAAATTGCGGGGCAAATTGAGCAAATCGAAACGTATCGTCATCAGAATAACAGCCTGAATGCCGTACTCCTCGAACGGGACTTTGAGGTCGAGAGCCGTCGGATCGATGAAAGCCTTGCTGAACTAACCCTGTTTAAAGATGCGCTGTTTGATACCAGCGAATGCGGACTTTCGGCCAAAGAGTTGTACCTGACCTGTACACCAGATAATTCAGCCGTTTCGCTCCACGATACGTATCACAATTTTCATTTTTCCACCGTGGATAGCTTTTTCCGCCGGCTAGCTGACTACGCCGGGTATCAGCAACGGCTAGGGCCCTCGCATCCATGGGCTGAACGAAAAAGTTTTGCCTTGTTTACCACGTTGGATGGGGTTAAAGCAGACCAGGCAATTGCAAATTGGTTGCAAACAGCGAAATCGACCAATCAGCAACTCTGTTCGGTATTAGGTTCACCGATTTCGCTGACAGAACTGACTGACTGGCTACCGTACGAAAAGAACTTAACCGATTTGCTATCACTCCTCGATACTGCCGACTCAACAGTACTATGGACAGTTGTCAGGACTTTGCGGGATACTCCAGCGCACCCGGCTCGTACTCATGATGATTCAGCGCTTGAAACGTTAACCTCGGCCTGGAACGAGTCGATAGCACTCCCCGGACCAGAGCTAACCTTACCCACCATTGACCGACCTGCTTTTCAGCTTTTACTAGATAGTGCGCTTAAGGCGCGGCCATCGTGGGTGCGCTGGCAGTGGTGGCAACTAACCGACCCCGGCAAAACGCAGCTTCAGGAGGTAGCTTTATCCAATGGGCTAACCCTATCTGAACTGGATTTGCAAATTCTGAAAACCAAGGTTCGTAAACGTACTGAGTTAGAAAGAATCCAGCAACAGGCCGGACCACTGCTGGCTGCCCTTCCGGTTCCGAATACGCCGGAGGGTTTACGGCTATTACTTCGGGCCCGGCAGTTGATAGACCAAATGGACGCTATTCCGTTACTGCACCAGATACCGGCACATGGATGGACAACACCGGAGCAATTTACCCAGGTAGTAACGACGATTCTGGCAGTGGCAGCATCGGTACAGACCGAACAGGTAGCATGCCAGATCTATCTAACGGATGCCCAGATAAGTGATATCTGGCAGGATAACGAATATGCCGGGACGCTACGTCATGCCCTTCGCCAGGATCTTGATTTCCTG
>JAQBNX010000809.1 GCA_028288385.1 Spirosoma sp. | reverse complement strand
GCGGCCACGGGCTACGCCTGCCTGAATCAGGTGGCCGAAACAGTACAGTTCGTGTCCCCATTCCAGGTCCGTGTAGCGGTCTTCCTGGCCGGGGCGTCCGAACCTGGTGTTGAGGTACCCGTCGGGTTCCTGCACGGGGGCAATGCGGTGAACCAGTGCCTGCAGGCGCTGGTCCATGGCGGTGTCCCCGGTGCGTCCGATTTCCCAGGCCATCGCTTCGATGAGCTTGTAGACATCGGAATCGGAGAACTCCCTGCCGGTGCGTTCCTGGGGGAGGCGTCCTTCGAGGGCGGCGTCGAAATTCCGGACCCAGCCGACCTTCTCGATCCATTCCTCTGCGTGTTGGATGCTGGCGTTGCCGTTGACGCGTTGTTTCTGTGCCCAATATCCGTCGGTGATGTGGACGTCGCCGATGCCGAGAGGTTTTAGCGTGGTGCGGGCCGGGAGGACGGGCAGGCCGAAACCTGCCGGGGTGCTGGTGCTGGTGCTCATGGGATTCCTTGCTGGGAGCGGTTACTTGACGGCGCCGAGGGTTAGGCCCTCACGCAGCAGCCGGTAGGTGAAGATGAAGAGGATCAGGATCGGGATGGAGGTCAGGACCGCCAGTGCCATGAGCCCGGGCCAGTTGATGCCGAAGGCTGAGACCTGCTGGGCCAGCAGTGCGCTCAGCGGGTAGCTGCCGGGGGAGAGCAGGAAGTTGATGGCGTACAGGAACTCGCCCCAACTGAGCAGGAACACCAGGGTCCCCGTCGTGGCCACACCATTGCGGGCCACGGGCAGCACGATGGAGGTGAAAATCCGCCACGGGCGTGCACCATCGATGGCGCCCGCTTCTTCAAGGGCGTCGGGAACCGCGCGGAAGAACGGGCGGAGCAGCAGGACGGCGAAGGGGATCAGCAGGGCACTGTCGGCCATGATGACCCCGAGCCGTTGGTCGAGCATTCCCCAACTGCCGAAGATCTGGAAGAGGGGGATGACGGTCGCGGTCTGCGGGGTCATCTGCAGCACGATCAGTAGGCCCAGGGCCACGGTGGTGATCCTGCCGCCAACCCGGGCCAGGCCGTAGGCGGCCGGGATGGCGACCAGCAGGGTCACGATGGTGGTGCCCGCAGCGATGGTCAGGGACTGGATTCCGGCGCTGACCAGTCCGCCGCTGCCCAGGGCTTCGGTGTAGGCGGTCAGCGTCGGTTTGAACAGGAGTGAGGCCTGTGAGGAGATCACATCCGAGGGGTTTTTCAGGGATGTGAGGATGATCCACAGGATCGGAACGCCGTACAGCAGGAACAGGACGGCCCGCAGTGTCCAAATGACGGGTCCGGGCCCGGTCCGGGTGCTCTTTGCCATTATTCGTTTTCCTCCTTGCGGACGCTCCGCGCGTAGACAAATGCGAGAACCAGGACCATCAGCACGGTGAGAACCGCGGTCGCCGATCCGAGTCCGTAGTCGAAGCGGACGAAGGCCTGCAGGTAGCCCAGGAAGGGCAGCGTGTTGGTGGAGGTGCCGGGGCCTCCGTACGTCATGACGTAGATGAAATCGAAACTGCGGAAGGCGTACACGACGGTCAGGACGGCGAGCACCAGGGACGTCGGGCGCACGGCAGGAAGCAGCACATGGCGGATCTCCTGCCAGGGTCCGGCCCCGTCAAGTTGCGCGGCTTCGAAGGTTTCCGCCGGGATGCCCAGGACAGCGGCGCGGAAGACCAGCGCGTTGAAGGGGATGATCGCCCAGGAGTTCACGAGGGCGACGGAGATGAGCGCGAAATGCTCATCGTAAAGAAAGGGCACCGGTTTATCGGCCATGCCCGTGGCTTGGATCAGACCGTTGATCAGCCCGCTGTCTCCGAGCAGGAATTTCCACACGCTGCCGTTCACTACCGGCGGCAGCGCCCAGACAAAGACCATGATTCCGAGCAACAGCGCGGAAATCCTGCCGGAGTGACGCAGGGCGATAGCCGCTGCGAGTCCTCCCACCAGCCCGAGCACCGTCACCACGATCACGAAGATCACCGTGTTGAAGAACGCCCGGCTGAGGTCACCCTGTTGCAGTCCTGCATTGAAGTTGGCGAGCCCGGTGAAGTCCCACGACCCGTTGAGCGTCGCTGCCGTCACCGAGCTGACGCTCATCCGGATGAGCTGGATCAGCGGGAAGAAGGACAGGACGGCGAGGAAGACGGCTGCCGGCAGGACATACAGCAACCGCCCCTTGCCGCGGCCCCACCGTCGAAGGTTCCTGCTGGGAGTGGTTCCGCCACCACCCGGTCGCTTCGCGACGGCAGTGGGCATCGAAGGGTTTCCCGTTGTCATTTCTGCAGCAACGGGGTGAGCTTGCCGACGAGTGCCTGGGCAGCATCTTCGGGGGTTGACTGCCCACCCAGGGCCGAGCTCCACGCCTGGCCAACGGCGAGCTGGACATTGGCCACGTTCTTCGCCGGAACGGCTTGATCGGGGTAGGTGGCTCCGTGGGAGGTGATGCTGTCAGCGAACGGCTTGAGCAGCTCGTTGCCGGTCACGGACGGGTCAGCGGCAGCATCCTTGCGGGAGGGGAGGCTTCCCGCGTCCTGCATGGCGGTCAGCTGACCGGCCTTGTCGAGGTAGGTCTGCTGCAGGTAGGTCCATGCCAGGTCGGGGTTCTTGGCGTAGGCGCCGATTCCTTCGGCTTCACCGCCCAGGTAGACCTTGCCGTTGTCGACCGGGAGCGGAACGACGCCGTACTTGAACTTGGCCGAGGACTTGGCGGTCCCCACCTGCCAGTTGCCGTTTTCCGCAAAAGCCACGTCACCGGCGGCGAATTTCTGGAACGGGACGGTCTGGTCCCAGGTGACCGCTTCCTTGGACAGGTAACCCTTGTTAACCCAGTCCTGCGCGGTACCCAGACCCTTCTTGAGTGAGGCTGCGTCAGGGGAGGAGTAGTTAAAGCCGGCGCTGGACAACCATGGGTAGGCCTGCCACTCGCCCTGGCTCTGCGGCAGCCCGGAAAGAGTGATGCCCTGATGCCCGGCGGCCGTGGCCTTGGCCATCGCGTCCTCGAGCTCCGCCATGGTTTTCGGCGGCTGGATTCCCAGGGAATCCAGGATGTCCTGGTTGTACCAGAGGCCCAGCAGGTTCACGTAGCCCTGAATTCCGTAGGTCTTGCCGTTCACCTGGTGGACGACGGTTTCCGGGAACTGGCCTTTGTCAGCGAATGATGACCATTTGTCGTCGATCGGAGCCAGAGTGTTGGCCAGGGCCAGGGTGCTGGCATCGGAGCCGTTGTATACGACGACGTCGGGACCGGACTTGGCGCCGGCGGAGGCGATCAGCTTGGAGTCCAGCTGGTCGTACGGCACGTAGACGTTGTTGACCTTCTTGCCCGGGTTGTTCTTCTCGAACGTCGCCGCATAGTCGGTCATGACTTTCACCTGGTTGGGGTCACTGAAGTAGTGCCAGACGGTGATTTCGTTCGAGTTCGCCGCGCTGGAGGTTCCTCCGGCCCCGCATCCGGAGAGCAACAGGGCTGCGGCTGCGGCCGCCGCGCCAAAGGCGGTGAGGGATTTCCGGCGGGTCAACAGGTGGGAACCGGCTGCGGGGAGGGCGGAGACAGGTCGCAACTTCATTGTTTTGTTCCTTCACGGGGGAGGTATCAGGCCACCGGCGTCGTACCGGGCAAGCGCAGGCTTCACGATCAGGAAGCACAGACTGCAAGAATCGGAAAACCTTTTCGGAACTCTACCAACGACGGGTGGAGTTCGTCAACGGCGCGAAAGTGTGAAAATATCGGAAACACGGGAAAGGTGGCGCGGCTGTTATGGATGCGAATACGGGGCGACCCCGCAATGTGACTCTCAAGGACGTGGCCGCGCTGGCGGGAGTGTCGATTGCGACGGCGTCAAAGGCGCTGAACAACCGTGGCTACGTGCACGTGCAGACACGGGCGCGTGTCATCGAGGCGGCGGAGAAGGTCTCCTTCACACCCAATTCGCTCGCCAAGGGGTTGCTGGCGGGGCGTACTGGAACCATTGGCCTGCTCACGAACGATCTTGAAGGCCGGTTCAGCATTCCCGTCCTGATGGGCGCTGAAGACGCATCAGGAACAGGGAAAATGTCCGTCCTGCTGTGTGATGCCCGCGGTGACGCCATTCGCGAGTCCTACCACCTGCAGGCGCTCCTGGCCCGCCGTGTTGACGGTCTCATCGTCGTGGGAAGCAGCACCGACCCCCGTAAGTCGCTGGGATCAAAGCTTCCCGTGCCGGTCGTGTACGCGTACGGGCCATCAGAGGACCCGGGGGATCTTTCACTGGTGCCCGACAACATTGCCGGCGGTTTCATGGCTGTCAGCCACCTGCTCGGCCTGGGTCGGCGGACCATAGCCCACATCACGGGAGAAAAGGGCTATCTTGCCGCCCGGGACCGGGCCGAGGGGGCTCTGCGGCGTCTGGACGAAGCGGGTTTGGGTGTTGCCGGGGGAGAGGTGCTCTACGGCGACTGGTCGGAGGCGTGGGGGCGGTCGGCAACATCCTCCCTGCTGGACCGGGAACCAAATATTGATGCTGTCTTCTGCGGTAGTGACCAGATTGCCCGAGGTGCACTGGACGCTATCCGCGACCGCGGGCTTTTGGTGCCCGACGACATCGCGGTCATCGGCTTTGACGATTGGGAAGTGCTGACCACGGGTTCCCGCCCCCAGCTCTCCAGTGTGAACATGGACCTGGAAGCGCTGGGCCGCCACGCAGCGCGAAAGCTGTTCGCGGCCATCGAAGGAACCGATTCCTCCGGCGTGGAAAAAATGCCGTGCCGTCTGGTCATCCGGGGCTCCACCGTTAGAGTTGGCTAGGACCGGGGCGCCGGGCATGAAGGCTTTGAAAGAGCCCTGACGCATAAAGTTCTGTGTGTTGACAAGGGCAATTGTTAGCGCTCACAAGGGGTTCATTCTGTGGCGGAGGTCACGGCTATAGCGCCCGGTCCTGGCGCTTCTTTCCTTACCGAACCACCAGCGACACGGCAGGAGGCCCGCCTGCCGGACGGGAGAAACCATGAGTTCCGCACAGAAGGCCAGCCCGGGCGCCAGCGACAGGCTCGAC
>JAQBNX010000549.1 GCA_028288385.1 Spirosoma sp. | reverse complement strand
AATTATTTGGCCATAAACCACGTTAACCGAGTAGGATTGAGCTTTTCGAGGTTATTTACGGTGTGCTGAAAATACCGGACTATTCACTTCGTAATGACTTTACCGGATTCATCAGGGCGGCTTTTACGCTCTGATAACTCACCGTCAGCAGCGCAATGCCCACCGCCAGCAGACCCGCCCCCACAAAAACCCACCACTCCATATCGACCTTGTAGGCGAAGCCCTGTAGCCAGCGGTTCATGGCATACCAGCCCAGGGGCGAAGCAATGAGGATGGCAGTCAGGACCAGTTTGAGAAAGTCGTTGGAGAGCAGCGTTACGATGCTCGTTATACTGGCCCCCAGCACTTTACGAACCCCAATTTCTTTGGTGCGCTGTTCAGCCGTGAACGCTGCTAAGCCAAATAGTCCCAGACAGGCGATGAAGATGGCCAGGCACGCAAAAAGGGTTGCCAACGTCCCTACAACCGTTTCACTCCGGTAGAGCTGCTGGTAATCAGCATCGACGAAAGAGTACGTGAACGGAAAGGTCGGATTCAGCTTTTGGCAAATCGTTTTGATGCTGACCAACGCCGGTTTGGTTTGGCCGGGTAGCGTCCGAATCAGAATATTGCCGTAATGATTGCTCTTTTGCAACCGGATAATCAGGGGGCGAATGGCTACGTGCAGGGAGTTGAAATGGAAATCTTCGAGCAACCCTACAATCATGCCCGGTTTTCTGCCGAACGTGAGGGGTTGGCCAACCGGGTCCTGGTAACCCATGCGCTGGGCGGCGGCCTGATTAATCAGGTAGTTGGTGGAGTCAGTGCCAAAATCAGGCGAGAAATCACGCCCCCGAATAACGTTTAGGTTCATGGCCTTCACAAAATCGTATCCTACGGCCGTGTTATTGAATTGAATGGCAGCCGTGGGGTCTTTACCCCTCCACTTGACCCCGTCCGTTGTGTTTCCGTTTCGTAAGGGACTGGTTTGCATAAACGTAACCGCCTGAATGCCCGGCATCCGGAGCAGTTCCTCTTTAAAGGTTTGGTAGTTCTTGGCCAACTCTCCTTCGCCGGGGATCGTGATTAAGCTCTCGCGGTTGTAACCTAAATTCTTTGTTTGGATATACCCAAGCTGCTGGTATACGATTACGGTCCCGATGATCAGGAGCATCGAGAAAACAAACTGGAAAACCACCAAACCACGGCGGAACATTAGTGCCCCCGACCCAAACCGCAGGGTTCCTTTCAGCACCCGCACCGGATTGAGCGAGGAGAGAAACAGGGCCGGATAGCTGCCAGCTAAACCGCCCATCACCAGCAGGAGTGCCGGCAGGGTTATCCAAAAGGAAAGCTGCCTGATGGGTAGTGTCAGTTGCTTATTGGTCAACTGGTTAAATTCGGGCAACAATAAACTCACTAGGACCACTGCCAGCACCAGCGCCATACTCGTCAGCAGCATAGCCTCTCCCATGAACTGTCCGATCAGCGATGCCCGTCCGGCCCCCACCACCTTCCGAACACCTACCTCCCGAGCCCGCTTCACCGACCGCGCCGTGGCTAAGTTCATAAAGTTGATGCCTGCAATCAGTAGCAGGAACAAGGCCACGATGGTGAATAAACGCACGTACTCGATACGTCCCCCGTCGCGCTGCCCCTCTTTGAAATGGGCATACAGGTAGGCTTCAGTCTCAGGTTGTAGAAACAGTTGAATAGTGAAATTTGGACCAATGTCCTTATTGCGGCCTTTGAGGAATGTTTTAAGTTTAGCATTAAACTGGGCCACATCCGCATCAGGCCGCAGTTGCAGACGGGTTCTGGGACCGCCATTTTCCCATACATTGAGCCAGGGTTGATGGGCTAAGTAATCGTTCCAGTTGAGCAGAAAGTCGTACTTGTCCGGTACGCTGATGGGTAGATTATCAAATACGGCCGTGACATGATAATCGGTCGCGTTATCGATGCGGATGGATTTCCCCAACGCGGATTGGGGATCACCAAAATAAGTCTTAGCTAATTTCGCGGAGATGGCCACCTTGTTGGGCGCGTTGAGGGCGGTGGCGGGCGTACCGGCCAGCAGCGGAATCCCATACATGGTAAACCAGTCGGCTCCCGCGTATTGTCCCGATTGCCGGATACCCTTATCGCCTACCGTAAGTACGTGCTCTTGCTGCCCCGACAAACCAGCCGCATAAACGACTTCGGGGAATTGTCTTTTGAGTTCGTCGGCCAGTATGCCGGGTGTATCTTCATCGGTGACAATGCGGCCGTCGGCAATTTCGTGCTCCATCACCCGGTACAGATGGGTAGCGTTGGGATAGGTGGTTCCTACGCTCAGTTCGTCCTGGATCCACAACCCAATGAGCAGGCTACTGGCCATACCCAATCCCAAACCCAGCAGGTTGATGGTTGTAAAGGTTTTGTTGCGGATTAGATTCCGCCCCGCAATTTTAAGGTAACTCAGAAACATGCGTGTAGGGGTAATGAGTAGCCAGGCTCAACTATCATACCAAGGCACCAAAATGCATATGTGACGGTCCTATGCCCTTCTCACTTGACACCCTCTGTACGAATTCGGACATCTTTGTCCGGCTTTAAAACGCTCATCATTCCATCAGCCCGGTTGAGATAGACGCCCGGTTCCAGTGAAGCCGCCCTGAAAAAGTCAAGCCATTATCGACAACCCTTATTACCCTAGCTTTCCTGCGCCTGAGCCCGACGAACATTAAGCGACTTAATCGATGGTTCGCTAAAACGACCGTTTTTCAAACCCCTACCCATAGCCAATGGATTAGACGTACTCGTTTTTGTAAAGGAAGAGAGAGTAATCAAGCAGAAGGCTAGCCCGTTGGTAAGCGAGTCCGGTCGCCGACAGCAACTATTAAGGGCTAAAGCAAGCCGACTTGTCCCCCTTCGGTTGACCACGTATTGCAGTAGCCCGGTTTGAACAGCCGGGTTCTGTTAAATAATCCTAATCAGACCCGACTCAATGATGAGCGGTTTGGGAATGCCTGAGAGGGCTCCTAGCTTTGCCCGCGTTACCAACTCAACCTTATGCCTCACTTTCTACACTGGGGGTTTATGCTGCTTACGGGTCTGCTTTTATCGGTTCAATGCCCGGCACAATCGCTGCTTGTCGCGCCCACCGATTCATTGATCCGAATCGACGGCGACCTCTCGGAAGTGGTCTGGCAACGGGCGGCCATCGCGGGTGATTTTATTCAGAACTTCCCCAACGATACCCTGCCGGCTTACAACCGGACTGAGGTTCGAATGAGCTACGATGCTCATTTCCTGTATCTGGCCGTTGTCTGTTACGATAAAAACCGGGATAAATCCTTTATCGCCACTTCGCTCAAACGGGATTTTGTCTGGGATACAAACGACAATTTTTCGGCCTATATTGACCCCTTCGGTGATCGCCTCAATGGCTTTACCTTTCAGCTGACCCCCTGGGCGTTGAGCGAGAAGGGCAGATATACAACGGCCAACAGGTGGCCTCCAAGTGGGACAACAAATGGCGTTCGGCCGTCAAAGTGTTTGCCGACCGGTGGCAAGGCGAAATGATGATTCCCCTTAAAACCATCCGCTACCGGAGCGGGACGCGGTATTTGCTGGCTAACTTTGTCCGCAACGATGTCAAAAATAACCAGCGGTCGGCCTGGAAGCGGGTACCGGTTGCCCAATCGCCCTCCTCGCTGGCTTTTGCCGATACCGTACGTTTCGCTACCCCGCTACACGCTCCCGGTCCCAACCTGTCAATAATTCCCTACCTCAGTGGCCGTCTCATCGACGACCGTAACGAAGGGGGAACCCAGCGTTTTGCAAATGGCCTTGGCATCGAAGCCAAGATTGGCATTACGCCCTCGCTGAACCTGGACCTAACGGTAAACCCCGATTTCTCGCAGGTGGAAGCCGATCAGCAAGTGACCAACCTGAGTAGATTCGAGATTTTTTACCCCGAACGACGGCAGTTCTTCATCGAAAACCAGGACCTCTTCGCCAACTTTGGCTCGGCGCGGTCGCGGCCTTTTTTCAGCCGGCGCATTGGCATCGGGCGCGACACGAGCACGGGCGTTATCGTCCAGAACCCGCTGTTGTACGGGGCGCGGCTAAGCGGCAAAGTGGGCAAACTTTGGCGCGTCGGGTTGTTAAACACCCAAACGGCTCAACAGCTCCAAAAAGGGATTGCCGGTGAAAACTATACGGTGGGCGTCGTCCAGCGGCAGGTGTTGGGGCGGTCGAATGTATCAGCGATTTTGGTAAACCGGCAGCGCGTAGGCCAGCAACCTGACAGCAGCCGGTTTACGCGCATCGGCGGGCTGGAATACAACCTCCAAACGGCCGACAATCGCTGGACAGGCAAGGTCTTTTATCAGCAAGTCATCAAGCCCTACCAACTCACCGATGCGCATACCTACGGGGCTAATCGGGGTTATACCAGCCGGAACTTCACCGCTATCGGCTCCTATGATTATATTGGCACGAACTACCTGATTAACGATGTTGGCTACTCGCCCCGCCTGGGATACCGGCGGTACGGCGGAGAAACAACAACGACTTTTTACGTCAAGGGAACGCGCAAAGTCATTTCGCACGGCACTTACCTAAGCGGTAGCTTGATCTATAATGTTGACGGACGCATCACCGACCGGGAAACGAATTATGGCTACTCGGTACAATTCAGGAGCACCGCCAATGCTTACTTTGGGTATTTCACGGGCTATACGTACTTGTTTTTGGGGTTTGATCCCACTAACTCCAACGGCCGCGCCCTGGCCCCCAATACGGGTTACCGGGTTGGGGGATTTTTCGGTCATTTTGGTTCTGACCAGCGCCAGCGCTTGAACGCCCAGATTGATGGGAACGCCGGGGGTTATTTTAATGGCACCAACACCAACCTGGTGGCTACGGCGCAGTACCGGTTTCAACCGTATGGTACATTGGGCCTGTCTGTAGAATACAATGACATCCGGTTGCCGGAGCCTTACAGATCGGTGCGTTACCTGCTAGTTGGCCCTCGGGCCGACGTGACCTTCAGCCGCAAGGTGTTCCTAACTACGTTTATGCAGTTCAACAATCAAACCAACAACGTCAATCTGAATGCCCGGCTTCAATGGCGATACGCGCCGGTTTCCGACTTGTTTATTGTGTATCAGGAAAACTACTTGCCCGGCTCGTTAACCAGCAAAAACCGGGCTTTAGTGGTGAAGCTCTCGTACTGGCTGAATGGATAGAATGACCTCCTAATCAACCAGCTAGTGATCTGACTGGTCAACGTATGCTACGCCTTGAAATTGCCTCCTATAAAAAAGTGAGCGTCCAGTTTAAGAAGCGTTTAAATGAACGGTTACGCCCATCCAGTCCAGAAACGGACGGGCTCTCTGGGAGGAGTTCTCTCCCATGCATTTTAATAAGCGGTTGTTAGCCTAGACTAGGTGAATCATCGTGTGTTTAAGAAGGGTAGTTCAGGGTAGTCTTTGGCCAGTTCAACATCACGCAGTTCGGCAATGGCACCGGCCAGTTCAACACCCGTTGTCGAGCGGAGCGGTAATTACTACGTGTGTTATACGGGTTGAAGTTTTTCAAAAGGCTCATTCGGGTACTCCACGGTAATTTGGTCTCCGGCTTTAACTTGACCACTGGTTAGAACGACGCTCATGATTCCTGCTTTACGTACCAGTTCGTCATTTTTATCCTTATCCAAAACGGCTTTCATTAAACCCGGTTGAATACCGTCTAATTGGGTGCAGGGGTTTCGTAGACCCGTAACCTGAACTTTTGCCCACTCGCCGATTGTCAGAATCGTGTGCTTAGGTAAAGACAGTAAGTCAATATTTCGCGTCGTG
The DNA here is from genome assembly GCA_028288385.1 of Spirosoma sp. Classification (GTDB taxonomy): domain Bacteria; phylum Bacteroidota; class Bacteroidia; order Cytophagales; family Spirosomataceae; genus Spirosoma. The sequence continues at coordinate 1,657 of JAQBNX010000549.1, read as the reverse complement.
ATATTTTCCCCCATTTGGCCAGGACTTACTCTAAAACCTTTGTCAATAAGTTCATCAAATAACTCAGTGTGTACCAAATGAACCTGTCTCAAATTTGGTTGATTTGGGTCCTGGGCTACTCGCGACCGGTGTTTAACGGTTTTACCACAGTGTGCATCATCCTTAACGCCTAACCCTTCTACCAGAAAAATACTTTCTTGAATAGGCTTTGACAGAGTGTGATGAGAGCTACAACTGACCGCAATTACTGTTGCTATACTCATGTTGATGACGCTCAATGTTACAATTAAAACCTACCTAAACAGTGTGCTTCCTGTGTCGCCCGAAAGCAGGAATTTGAAGCACTTTACAGACCTGCAGGTAGTGGCTGAACTGTGTCGAATAAAAATGAAGGCTGTAAACTACAGGGAGATAAGGTGTTATTTTTCAGTAGGTTAGATCAAATATTTGTCAAATAGAAATTCTCATCAACACATGACAACAGCTCTCCAGAAAATACCATGCCTGGCTACTCCGATCGGTGACCAGTCATGGTACGCGTCTAAAAAAGGAAAGCCAAACCGGCAGTGAGCCTACTTTAGGAAAAGTTAAGTAGTATCTCCTTAGCGCTTACTCAAATCCAGTAATCATACTGCATATAACGAGCCGTTTCGTGGGCGACTTCTTTACCAAGCAAGCGACCGATGATGTAGAGTGACATGTCAATACCTGCCGAGATACCCGCCGATGTAATTACTTTACCATTATCAACATAGCGTTCAGCAGGTCGCATAGCCGTAGTTGGAGCTGCCTCTTTCATCGCGTCCATTGCCAAAAAATGGGTGGTAGCCGCTAAACCATTCAGTAGACCTGCCTTACCCAGAATCAACGAACCAGTACAGACCGAAGCGATCAATTCAGCGGTTTCACCCGCCCGACACACCCAATTTAGAATTGTAGCGTTATTCATTTCACGTCGGGAACCATAGGGTGTACCATCTGCATGCTGACCGCCCCCACCGGGCACAATAATAATGTCAGCTTTAGGATGGTCATTAAGTAGATAGGTCGAATTAATGCTCAGTCCATTACGAGCATACACCGGGCTTTGCTCAGCTACGGTAAAGACGCTGAAGGGTTTAACCGGATTATGTCGGCCAGCTACACCAAATACCTCAAAAGGTCCAGCAAAATCCAGTACTTCGATTTCGTTGAAGAGAAGAATAGCCACCGAGCGCATACTTAGATTTTTTGGTTTCAATCACAAAGGAAAGCAAATGGTACTTCTGTCAATTTTGATTTATAGCTTTTTTCTAAAATAAGTACTTAAATCGATGGCTATGAAATTTGTACTTTAAATAGAGCTGTTTTATAAAACCCATTATGTAATGAGATTATTTAAGTATATCCTATGACAGTCAGCAACGTTATACGACGGATTAATTCAATCTTGTATTGGGTAGCGCATTTATTGGCACGGGCGGATCCGTCATTAACGCAGGTAATTCCTGACAAGGAGACAGCGCGGCTACCGCTTAGATTTTTGACCGGGTCGACGACGGTCCGCCGCCGCGGTACGATCGTTTCTTCCCGGTTTAGCCCAGTCATTGGGTCGTCAGCCAGCACCTACCGAAACGGGCGTTTCATGAGAGAAAGGAAGTAAGACCTAACTCGCTAT
>JAQBNX010000545.1 GCA_028288385.1 Spirosoma sp. | reverse complement strand
ACTCAGCCGCCTGAACGATAGTCTCCGCATCAATACCACACAGTTCAGCCGATTCGACCACGGTACGCTGCATAACCAATTCCCGGTAGGCCAGAAATCCATCGGTATGATCAACGATAAACTCGCCGTCGATATAGCCACGCTCTATGAGTACGCGCCCAATGGCGTGATTGAGCACGATGTCAGTACCAGGTATGATGGGCAGATGCAGATCTGAGGAACGGGCGGTGTCGGTACGGCGCGGGTCAACACAAATAATTTTGACGTGTGGATTGGCCGACTTATGCGCTTCGATACGTCGCCACAAGATTGGGTGGCACCAGGCCGGATTGGCCCCCTGCACGTAAAATACATCCGCTTCCTCAATGTCATCATAGCAGACCGGAACAGCGTCTTCACCCAGTGATAGCTTATAGCCAACGACCGCCGAACTCATGCACAACCGGGAATTTGTGTCGATGTTGTTAGAGCCAATAAATCCTTTTATGAGCTTATTGACCAGGTAATACTCTTCGGTCAGGCACTGCCCAGACACGTAGAACGCTACGGAATCGGGGCCGTATTTTTGAATCAATGTTCTGAAAACAGCCGCGGTACGTTCCAGAGCCGCATCCCAACTCACCCGCTGCATGGGCATGGATCGGTTGAGCCGCATCTGTGGGTACAGCAGCCGATCCGACTGATCCATCACAGTATAGTGCAGGTTGATACCCTTTGAGCAAAGCATGCCCTTATTGGATGGGTGTTGCTTATCGCCTTCCAGAGTCAACCGTCCATTCTGTTCCTGTTTGACCACAATTCCACAGCCAACACCACAATAGCAACAGGTCGTTTGATGAGTCATGATTTATCTGCGGTACGTGATTGGAGCGCCTGCCCGGTTACACCACACTTAATTAGGCCGTCTGCAATTCTGCCTCGGCTGCTTCTAGGCTGGCTGTTTTATTGAAATTGACCAGGAACAACAGCAGTCCAGCCACAGCTACCGCACACCCAATGTAGAGGAATGCCTCACCATAGCTGATGGATTGTGATTTGAACAGGAAAGCCATGAGCATGCCCCCTACGTTTCCGCCTGCGCCCACAATCCCCGAAATAAGCCCCACGGCTTTGGGGTTCACAAAAGGGACGATGGCATACGTAGTGCCATTCGACATTTTCAAAAACAACGCGAATACGATCATGGAGGCAATGGCCAGCGGTAAGCTGCCTGCCTGAGCGAACAGCATGATCCCAAGGCCTTCCAGGAGCAACATACCGGCCAGCAAAATACCCTTACCGCGCATTCCGTATCTGGTACCTACTTTGTCGGCAACAATACCCCCCAGTGCACGGGCGAAAATATTCATACCACCAAAGAGCATGGCCCAAAAACCCGCCTGTGTTTCTTCCATCTTGAAATTGTCGAAGAAATAAAGTGCGGCAACGCCATCGAAGGTAATTTCCATGCCAAAGCAACAGGCATAAGCCACCACCAGCGCCCATACGCGAATGTCTGCACCTGCTTTCCAGAAGCTCACCTTCTCGCTGGCCGTTGAGGACCGTTGGATATCATCGTAATTACCAGTGGGCGTGTCCTGCGTAAACCGGTAATAAACGAACGCCATGATGAGCATCATGACACCCGGCACAATCATGGCCAGCCGCCAGGCTTCGGGTTTGGTGTAGCCAAGGCCAACGATGGTAGCCATAATAAGCGGCATGGCTAACTGCGTAATACCGCCCCCAAGATTTCCCCATCCACCGGCTACCGCATTGGCGGTCCCTTTGATAGTAGGAGCAAACATCATGGAGGTGTGAAACTGCGTGATTACAAATGAGGCACCAATGGTACCAATGGCCAGACGAAACAGGAGGAACGTAGTGTAGTCGTGAGCCAGGCCCACCAGCATCACCGGCAAGGAACCTAGCACCAATAGGACGGTGTAGGTTTTGCGGGGACCCCACGTATCGCAGAGTTTTCCTACGAGCAGGCGGGCGAAAATAGTGGCCGACACAGCCGCAATGATGGTATTACCCACCTCTGATTTAGTCAGTCCCAGGTCAGCCCGGATGGCCGGCATGAGCGGGGCAAGGCCAAACCAGCCAAAGAAGCAGACAAAGAACGTAACCCAGGTGATGTGGAACGTGCGCATCTGAATGCCCTTGCCACTGAATATATGTAAGGTTTGTAATGGTTTGTTATCTGATAGGTTCATAGCTAAGTGAGTTTGGCAAAGTTGATAGGGAATGAGTCAGGGTTCTGAAGGGTAACGGCTACCGATTAACGGCTAGAAAATCAGGACGAATATTAATCATCAGGTAGGCCCACGTACCTACCTTATCCTTTTGGTTTATGGTATTCTGTTTGGTAAACTCCAGCGTGTTAGTGCCCTTCATGAGGGCATATCCCAGTTCTACCGCAGTGGACTTGTTGAGGCTGTAAGTGGCCATAAAATCATACTCGACACCTAGTTTCGCGCTGAGTTTCGTGGTGACCAGATTATCGGGAAGTTTGCCGAAGGTGGTGGCTGCGAGGGCGAAGTAATGCACATCCAGACCCGTTACCAGCCGTTTGCGGGTGTATTTTAGTTTGACGAAGGCATCTCGTAAACCACCCGCGGGTGCACCGGTACCTACGTAGAAGTAGTCCATGTACCCCCAGTGCCGATGAGGGGTCCCGTACAATGGATCAAATCGGTTGGTCTCGTTGGCACGCGCTCCGGCCTTATTTCCAGATAGCACTTCATAACCCGGATTAACACTCAGCAGACCTCTCGACAGGGTTACGTTTGCCCCGTAGTGATACGCATTACGTATGCGCAGGCCATCGCGGTCCCGGCCAATCTGCGCGTACCCGAATGCCTGCCACTGTAAATTGGTGGTACTTAGGTCGGTATTGCCGGGTTGCCCCACCAGCATTACTCCGTATGTCAGGCGGGAATTGACCCCTGGCTGGTCATAACGTCTACCATATACGTAACCAGTGGCCGCGCTTCCAATGCTATCAACCCGGTACTGCTGAAAATCGTCTTTAAAAAGGAGGGCCGAGAACTTAGTCCGGTTAAACTTGCGCATCAGGTAAGCCATCTGAAAAGACTTGAACTGCTGGTTTTGCCCATTCGTACTAACAGCGGTGGCCAGTATGGGCGCTCCTCCTTTTCCGGTAGTAGGCAAAAAGCCAGCGGGTACTGGCAGCGTTACGTTCGTAGTAGACAACGCCGAAGTGGGTCCATTGCCGGGTGTATAATACGTTCCTGTGGTACCGAAGGCGTCTGTATTCTGATTGAAACCAATGCCCAGGTCAAGCGCCCAGCCGTTGTGTTGCGCCTTGAGCAAGGCAGCATCGAACCGGCGCCCCTGCTGGAGCCAGTCCAGATTACCCAGCAACCTGACATCGTCGTAAACCAGCTCCTGGCGACCTATTTTCAGGGAGAGGTTTTGAATGGGTTTAAACGTTAGGGTTGAGTCTGCACTGTTGATCAGGCTTATATCAGCCCAGGCTTCGTGGAGAAAAAGCTTATTCCCATCGGCATTATTAATCGTTGAGGCATCCTGCCCCCAAACCCGGATATCCTGCACCGCTACGTTGAACGTAATGCGCTCCCACTTGTAGCCAAACGTCAACCGGGTACGTTGCGACGTAAAAGCCGCTGCCGAACTGTTTTTTGGTGTCAGGTTGCCATACCCATCGCGTAACTCGGTTCGGGTTCTTAGCTGACCAACTAATGAATATTGTGCCCTCAGCGGAGCCGTTCCAGTCAGCGACATACAACCCAGTAGCAGTATGCGTGTACATAAATGATTCATTACGTTCGATTATAGTGACGAGTGGACAATAAGGGCAACAGGAGAGTGTGAATACCCGAATTGGGTAACCAGGAGAGCGTTAGCAATACGAAAGGAAGACCTCACTAACCCGACAACGCCCTTAAAGCGGCTATGTCCTGCCCGGGCGGGTTGAGAGGCCAATTTGCTTTAGGTAGGTTTTTTCATTTTCTTTGAAACGTTTGTGTTCTACATAGACAAATCCTGTTTTAGCCGATCCAAAGGTGCCCCCACACCGGATCGGCTTTTTTTGTTAGCAGGCCATGGAAAAGTTTCGCATCGACTCCGACAGATAAGACGGATGCAACGAAACTACGTCGCCAATAACCAGCACAGCGGGCGCCCCCACGCCTTGCTCTGCCGCTAGCTGCGCTATGTTCCAGACCTGACCAATCACGCACTGTTCATCGGCACGCGTTCCGTTCTGCACGATTGCCATGGGCAAATGACCGCGCCCGACTTTACAATACATCGCGCAAATCTCATCCAGTTTACTCATACCCATCAGGATAACGACCGTCGCTTTCGACTGAGCGGCCAGCCGCAAATCATCGGACAGTTCACCATGCCGTGTTGTGCCGGTAATTACCCAGAAACTCTCACTGACACCCCGACTGGTTACGGGTATTCCCTGTGAGGCTGGCACCGCAATGCTACTCGACACCCCCGGCACCACGTCACATTCGATCCCGTATAGCCGGGCGTATTCATATTCTTCATACCCACGTCCGAAAACATACGGATCGCCCCCTTTGAGCCGGACTACATGGCCATGCTCCTGTGCGGCCTCAACGATAAGTTCATTTATTTCCTGCTGAGTTAACGACACTTTTCCGGCCCGTTTGCCCACGTACAACTTCAGCGCCTGTTCAGGAGCAAACTCCAGTAATGTGTGGTTGGCCAGGTCGTCGTATAAAACAACGCTGGCTTGCCGAAGCGCCCTGATCCCTTTCAAGGTGATCAATTCGCCGTCGCCGGGACCCGCCCCCACGAGTGTTAGCTTTGGCTTCATCTGGCTTTTCTTTTAGTGACTATATAGTGGTATTATACTATAACACGTAAATACTATTAATCACGATTTGTGGTTCAAAAGTAGAGACATAATTCTTACAAACAAGTCTTTTTCAGAAATTTCTCTCTAAATATCCTCTATTGTCAGAATATTACATTAGGATTTTGAATAAACACCTTTTACATTTGACCAGTCTATTCTGGGGGGAATTAGGCCGATTTCTTCAAATAATACAATAATAAAACAGGGTTTTCACAATGTTATAGTTACAATTAACTATGAACACAAACACAAACAGGCAGGTCGTCGTCATTGGCAACGGCATGGTAGGCTACAAGTTCTGTGAGAAATTGGTAGCCAAACAAAAAAACGAACGGCGGTTTGCCCTCACGGTTTTTGGGGAAGAACCGCGTGTGGCCTATGACCGGGTTCATTTAAGTGCCTATTTCGACGGCAAAACCGCCGACGATCTGACCCTGGCGCCCCAGGAGTGGTATGCCGAAAATGATATTACGCTTTACCTCACCGATCCGGTAGTTGACATTGACCGTGAGCGAAAAGAAGTCCGCTCGCATCATGGCGTGGTAGTGCCTTATGACTACCTCATCCTTGCCACGGGTTCAGGTGCTTTTGTGCCAGCCGTAGCGGGTGTCGAAAAAGACGGTGTCTTTGTATATCGCACCATCGAAGACCTCGAACTAATCCAGTCCTACGCCCGCCAGACCCGCAACGGTCCGGCACGCCGGGGAGCCATATTAGGGGGAGGTTTACTGGGGTTGGAAGCGGCCAAAGCCCTGCTCGACTTGGGTATGGAAGAAACCCACGTAGTAGAGTTTGCTCCGCGTTTGATGCCCCGCCAGATTGACGAAGCCGGCTCAGGTGTTTTGCAGCGGCAACTGGAATCACTGGGACTGACAATTCATCTGTCAAAAAGCACGCAGGAAATCACCGGCGACGATGTCATTACCGGAATGCAGTTTGCCGATGGCTCGCACGTAGACGTCGACATGCTGATTATTTCGGCCGGTATCCGTCCGCGCGACGAGCTGGCCAAATCGGCTGGTCTGGATACACACCCACGTGGGGGCATCCTGGTCGACAACTTTTTGCAAACCTCCGACCCGGCCATTTTCGCCGTTGGCGAATGTGCCGTGGCTCACCACATGATTTATGGGCTGGTGGCCCCCGGCTACGAAATGGCTGAGGTGGTTGCAGCGCGCCTGATGGGCGAGGAGAAAGAGTTCAGGCCCTACGATATGTCGACGAAGCTCAAGCTGATTGGCACCGATGTTGGCTCCTTCGGCGATCCTTTTGCTGCTGAGCCCGCTTGCCGGACAATCGTTTATGAGAATAAAGCCAAGGGTGTCTACAAACGAATTAACGTATCGGCCGATGGCAAAGAGTTATTGGGTGGTATCCTGGTGGGCGATGCCGAGCAGTATAATATGCTGCTGCAAACCTGTAAGAATAGGACCATTCTGCCGCCCGACCCCGAAGACCTGATCTTAGGATCACGCGGTGGCGAAGGTGCCGGGACCGGAGCAACTGCAGGGGGCGTTATGGGCCTCCCCGACGACGCCCTGATTTGCTCCTGCGAAGCCGTTACCAAAGTGCAGCTTTGCCAGCAGATTGCCGACAATGGCCACAATACAATTGATGCACTCAAGAAATCGACAAAAGCCTGTACGGGTTGTGGCGGATGCACACCTATGGTGAAAGACCTGATTCAGGCCGTAATGAAGCAGCAGGGCCTATACGTCAGGAACGTTATTTGCGAGCACCTGGAATACAGCCGTCAGGAATTAATTGATCTGGTTAAAATCAATTCGCTCAAGACGTATAGTGACGTACTGGATGCGCTGGGCAAAGGCGATGGCTGCGAAGTATGCAAACCCGCCGTGGCCTCGGTCCTGGCCAGTTTATGGAATGAAAATATCCTGGAAAACGGCCACGCCACCATTCAGGATTCGAACGACCGGTTTTTGGCGAACCTTCAGAAAGGCGGTACGTATTCGGTCGTGCCGCGTATTCCGGGTGGTGAGATAACACCCGATAAATTAATTGTGATTGGGCAGGTAGCCAAGAAATACGGCCTTTACACCAAAATAACTGGTGGCCAGCGCATCGACCTGTTTGGCGCTCACGTTGGCGATTTACCCCAAATCTGGGAAGAACTCATTACGGCCGGTTTTGAAAGTGGCCATGCCTACGGAAAGTCGCTACGTACCGTCAAAAGCTGCGTTGGGTCCACCTGGTGCCGCTATGGCGTGCAGGATTCCGTATCCTTTGCAGTAGAAGTAGAAGAGCGTTACAAAGGCATCCGGTCGCCCCACAAGCTTAAATCAGGGGTGTCGGGCTGTATCCGCGAATGTGCCGAAGCGCAAAGCAAAGACTTTGGCATTATTGCTACCGAAAAAGGCTGGAACCTGTACGTAGGCGGCAACGGAGGTTCTAAACCACAACATGCCCAGTTGCTGGCGGCCGATGTGGATAAAGAAACCTGCATCCGGTTAATTGACCGCTTCCTCATGTTTTACATTAAAACCGCCGACCCTCTGGCTCGCACGGCCACGTGGCTTACGAAAATGGAAGGCGGCATTAAGTATCTGAAGGCGGTCATTGTGGATGATGTGTTAGGCATAGCTGCCGATTTGGAGCGCGATATGCAACGGCTGGTTGACACCTTTAAATGCGAATGGAAAGAAGTGGTTGACAATCCCGAATTGCGGAAGCGATTCACCCACTTCGTCAACGTTCCCGATCAGAAAGACCCCAGCATTCAGTTTGAGTCGCTGCGCGGTCAGAAGCGGGCCAAAGAGTGGGCCTAACTATCCCAGACAGGCTTTGCTGGTGTGAATTCTATAAATCGAAGCAGTTCATCGAACAGCAAGTTAACAACTCCAACCTAAAGCATAAAACCAATGGAATCCCTATTTATAGAACACGAACACATAACCTGGCACCTGGCTTGTGAGGTCCAAGATATACCGGTCGATGGTGGAGCCTGCGTACTCGTTGAGGGGCGGCAGGTGGCCATCTATAACTTTGCCCGACGTGGCGAGTGGTATGCTACGGATAACGAATGTCCGCATCGCCAGCAAATGGCGCTATCCAGGGGTATGATTGGTAGTCAGAACGACGAACCCAAGGTGGCCTGTCCTTTTCACAAGAAAACGTTTTCGCTCCGGAGCGGTAAGTGTCTCAATGACGACAGTTATCAGATTGCTACATATCCCGTTACGGTCAAAGACGGTTACGTGTACCTCGGCATGGATTAATGATGGCGCAACTCGACCAGCAGGTAGCCCGCCGACTGACGCGCTTTTACATAATCGCCCTGACCCTAATAGGCGTGTTGACCATCAGTGGGCTGCTATTCATCAAAAACACCATCGACGTCCATTATGACGACAGTCGGGTGTTGAATGTGGCTGGTCGGCAACGGATGTTTAGTCAGCGACTCACGAAACTGGCTTTACTAAAAATTGGAGGAATTAGTGCTGCCGATAAAGTGAGTTTTGATTCTCTTTTAAGCACATGGAGCGACACGCATGGGCAACT
>JAQBNX010000525.1 GCA_028288385.1 Spirosoma sp. | reverse complement strand
CAGCGCAATGCGCTGGTAAGAAAAATTGCTGCCCAGCACATCCCGGATGCCAAGGGCGTAACGCAGAGTATAAATGGGCTTGCGCGTGGCCCCGGCACTTACCCGAACGTTGTCGTTCTGAAGCATGATCTCGTCGGGGGCGAAGCGCGTTTCTGAGATCAGCTCGGTTGTAGAATACGTTGTTCGAACAGTCTGATTATCGTCTTTGAGTTGCGGCTGAAAGGCAAACGGAAACAAGGGCTCAAACGTCCGGTTGCGCAGGGCAAACGTCTGGGTAAACCCCCGACCCAGTTCGCGCCGGAAATACACTAAGTTCTCTTCCTGGAAATAGGGCCGCCGAATCGTACCGAATCGGGAGTAAGCGCCAAAGAGAGAATTGTTGCCAATATTATCGGCTGAGACGCCAACGCGCTCCAGGTCATAGATCCGGCTGGCGCCCAGCACAGTCCAGGGTTTTCGGCTCAGGACATACTCCACGGCTGCGCTGTATTTCAGGGTCCGGTCGAGTGTTCCATAAGCCACATAGCCGCTCAAGAGCCATTTTCGGCTGAAGCCCGAATTGGTGCGTGCGCCCAGCCGAAAACGCTGGCCCTCTACGTTATTATTGGCGTATGAATACAGTACCGGACCCAGGTCGATATTTAAATGATTTATGGGTATGTAGCCCAACATACCGATTTTAATGATCTCTCCGGCTACTTTAACAAGGGGTACATTTCGCACGGAATCGACCACGCGCATGGCCTGCCACTCGCTGGGTGAGAGCGAATCGGGCCGGACACTTTTCCAGAAATCCGCATCGGCTTCCCGGAAATCGTCGGCCAGTTCAACCGTCTGGTTATAAAATCCCGGTTCTTTGGGTTGGTTTTCGGTGATGTTGCGAGCCGTCGCCAAAAAACGGATCAGGGCACCGGGTGCACGGGGCGCTGGTTCATCGGTATCGATGGTGACCTTTGTCTGGGTCGGGAAAAGCTGGCCTGACGGCGTCATGTCCCATTCCTGCTCAATATGCAGTTCATCGACGAAGTTAATATTCGCCTGCTTATCAACCCGTGCATCTACCTGCGCCAGCGCCAAGCGGAGGGTGTCGATCCAGACCGTTCCGGCAAAGGCCAGGTCGGTGACGCGTTTAGGCGTAAACTCTATTTCGTAGCAGGTCACTTTGCCCAGCAAAAGGGTATCTTTCATCCGGTAAGAATACACCGCTTCTCCCTGTCCACCTACCGGGGAGGGGATGTCTTTGCTGAGTACGTTGAGGGCATTTCGGTAAAAATTATACTGTTGAAACGACGCGCCGGTCAACTGAGCAATCAGGCCGCCGTCGCTAACTCCCACGCCCCTTACGCGCGATTTCAAGACAAGTTCTTTTGCTTTGTCCGGGTTGCTGCGGGCGTAGAAGGTAGAAAATGTTTCGGATATAAAAACGGGTACGGCCGGTTGGCCAGTCTCATCGGTTACGGATGGTAGTTTGCCCAGCAGCCGACCGACGGGCCCCGGTCGCCGGTTATTTTTCCGCCGGCGGTTGAAGTTATTGATGTACCCTTCAATTTTTGTGTAGCTTTCATATTGGTAAGCACTCAGTTTTGCCGGGTCAAACTGTTTCCGCCGACGCACGGTTTCGCGAATGACCCGGTAGGCCGGGTCACCTCCTTTTGCATAGACTCTAACTTCCTGAAGGCTGGTGGCAGCGGGAGACAACAAGGCGTTGATCGTCTGTGTCGGGAGCGGCAGAATAGGGTAGGACTCGGTCCGATACCCCAGGCTAAGCACAACAATGGAATCGGCTATTGCCTTTATCTCAAGCCTATAGCGGCCATCGGCATCAGAGATTGTGCCCGACGCTTGGCCTTTAACAGCAATGCTGGCAAATGGGATGCCTAAACCCGTGGCTGCATCAGTTACGCGCCCACTAATGGAAGACACTGTAGATTGGGCCAGCATTGCCAATGGCCAACCCAGTAACACTACGCTAAATATAACCAGAATTTGTAGGGGTAACTTCATTCAACTATCGGTTGAGCATGGATCATACTCGTTAACCGAAGGATAGTCAACAGAGTTTACTATATGGAGGGTTTTTTAGTTGATTGATCCGTAATTTTAATCGTTTGACTTACCCTCGTTTATAGATGGATACGTCGGCCGGCCGGGCTTCGTTGCAAGGTTGCAATCAGGGAGGTGTTTGCCTATTTAGTTAGCCGCCGTGGTTTCAACCAGTTTTGTGGCGGGACGGGCTGTTTGCACAGCGGTAATCTGCCACTTTTCTCCGTTCCGCTTCAATACGTGCGTATAAATAAACGTACTGGTTTTGGTGGTGTTACTCGAGGTGCCCTGAACCACTATTACGTTGTCGCCAATGGCTTCGGCCCGATCGATGGTTGGCTGCATGGATTCGCCCGGAACCGTAAGTCGGTCGCCCACGCTTCGAAACGTACCGTCTTCGGCCAGGATAGTGGTTTTTTTATCCACAACAGACCCAATAGCTGCCGTATCCCCTTTACTGGTGGCGTTGGCATAGGCCATCTCTGTGGCGCGGGCTATGGAGTCGACGGTGGTTTGCGACAAGGAACCACCAGGTCGGGGGCGGGCACCCCGTACCAGGTTTTTTCCCGCATTGGCCAACTTGCCGAAGACGGGCAGGTCGGCGGCAATGCCCCCGGCGAATACGACCGCCACAAGTGCTGGAAGCACGAATTCCCGCCGGATGCCGCCCGTTCGGCGGTCTTTGGAGTAACCCACAATGGATGACCAGTTATTTACGATGTGGAACAGGGCAGCCGTCACAAACAGGATACCAAACCAGGCGTGGATATGTTCAACAGCGTGGGAGCCCTGACCGAAGTAGATGAGCAGCCCAGTCACAGACAGAAAGAGAAAAACGAGTGCCACCGACAGGCTGACGAGATTTTTTGATTTCAAGGTAGTGTTTGGTTTTAACTGATTATTGGAGCAAAGATAAGACCATGCAGGTTTTAGAAACTTGCATGGTCTGAAGGTCTGAAACGTTTCTGAATACTACGAGCGGGGCCGTCCGCCACCTCCTCCACCAGCGGGAGCAGGAGCAGTCTGTTGCGGGGCGTCATTGCCTCCTCCGCCTTCACCCTTCACGTCGTCGTTGTCAATGGACTTCCGGCGTTTCTGCGGGCTGTCGAAACTCATTTTGCCAATTTTATAGCTAAACGTCAATCGGACACCGGCATTGTAGAAATTGTTCATGCTGTACTGCGACAAGATCGGTGAGCGTAGTTCAGACCGCTGTATGAAGGGATGGTTGAAAATATTTTCGGCGGCCAAACCTAAACTGGCTTTCTTCTGGTTGAAGTCTTTCCGAATGCCGAAACTGTAGAAGTACATAGTACTCTGGTACCCCTGTAACTGCACCTGCCTACCCCGTGCCCCGCCGAATACCTGTGCCGCCCAGCCGTTTTTGAGCGTAAGGCTACTCATCAGCCGCCCCGAAACAATCCACCCAGCGTTCGACGCTGAGTAGATCGGGTTTGCATTGTTGTTCGTAAGGCTGACGTGGAAAATGTCGATGCCACCACCAAGCTGCCATTTCGAGAACAGTGTTCCATTGCCAAACAGGTTAAGTCCATAGGCATCCTGCCGCCCGATATTTTGGTAATCAGTTCGGATGACCTGCTGGAACACCGGATTAGTCACATCGCCAAATGCCTGCCGCGCCGTATCGCGCACTGCTGTGATCTCATTGTTAGTCCGCCGGGCAAACAGCGACGCATTAAGATACAGCCCTTTGATGTTGGCGCTGGTGCTGAATTCGAGGTTGTCGGTTAGTTCAGGCGACAGGTACGGATTGCCTCGTGTGATGTTGGTGGGGTTGGCTGTGTTGACGTTAGGGTTCAGAAATTGAATGCCCGGACGCTGAATTCGGCGGTTGTAAGCCAGTTTGATAATCCGGCCGCTGCCAAGATTTTTCGAGATATTGATGCTCGGTACTAAGTTGCCGTAGTTAGGGATTGAATTAGTGCCAGCCGCATTTGTTTGCTCTGTTGAGGCATTCGTAAATCGGGCGTTCACAAACGTGTACTCATACCGCGCACCGGCTTTGATCGTATACTTATTCTTTGTTGTAAGCGTATAGGACAGGTACGTAGCGGCTATGTTCTGATCGTAGAAGAGCGCATTGGCCGGGCGGGTATTGTCGGTCACAAACGGGGCGTCGGAGCTTGCAGCCCGCAGGTAAGCGTAGTCACTGTTAACCTGTCGCAAAATACCTTTCGCGCCAAACTCTACCAGTTGATTGGTTTTTACAGGCGTTTCATAGTCAACCTGCAGCGTCGACTCCTGGTTGTAACTCTGGTTGTCATTGCGCTGGCGCGAGGTAATGGTCTCAAAATCCGTCCCGCTAAGAATGTCGGCCACAAAGTTGTTTGTGCGGTTGTTGCGGCTGTAAAGGGCTAGTACGCTCAGTTCCTGCCGTGGTTTGTAGGTCCGGGTATACGTTATGTTGCCATCTACCGTACCAGATAGGTCTGTGGTCTTCACGTTGCGGTCGTTAATGAGCGGGAAGTACCCGTTTGGCAGAAAGGTCTGGGTTAACAGGTTCGTTTGGTTGGTTACGCCATTGCGGGCACCATAGCGGAGGCTCGCCGTGAGCGACGTGTTTTTGTTGATATCGTAGTCCCAGCCTAACTGGTAGTTGCCAAACAGCCGCTGGTTGAGCGTACTGGCCGACTGAAGAGTCCGCACAGGGCCATTAGGCGAAGCAGTGGTCTGGTCGTTGCTGAAAGCACCCCGGACGTTGTATTCTGCCCGCCCGAACCCACCGAGCGAGAAGCCCATTTTGCCCACGCGGTAGTTGCCGTTGATGCCGAGGTTAGCTCCCCGGTTGCCTGCTCCCCCATTTACATCGAGCGTAGCGCCCTGCAAAGTTGTTTTCTTGGTGACAATGTTAATGATACCCGCCGATCCTTCTGCATCGTACTTGGCCGAAGGGCTGGTGATTACTTCCACCGTTTTGATCATGTCGGCCGGAATTTGCTTCAGGGCATCGGCCACACTGCTGGCAACGATCGTACTTGGTTTATTATTGATCAGTACTCGCACGTTAGCACTGCCCCGCAGGCTGACGTTGCCGTCCAGATCAACCGACAACATGGGAACCTTACGCAGCACGTCGCCCGCATCGCCCCCTTTAGCCATAATATCTTTGTCGGCGTTATAGACGAGCCGGTCCACTTTTTCTTCAATCATCGCCGACTGTCCCACTACGTTTACTTCGCTCAGGGTGCGCACGTCGGCTGAAAGTTTTACCGTGCCAAGATTAAGATCGGTACCGCGTACTACGGTAATAAGGTCGGTACGTTTGTCCCGGTAGCCAATGAATGAGTATTGGAGCCGGTAGCTGCCGGGAGGCAGTTTACTAAGCACAAATTTACCTTTGTCATCAGACGTAGCGCCGTCAATGGGTTTGTTAGTTTGTGCGTTGAGCAGCGCAATGGTGGCAAACTCAACGGGTTTGCCCGTCGTCGAATCGGTTAGCACACCCGCTATTTTCCCGTTGCCCTTCGGTAATGGTTCAGACTCTGTTATACCCGTTGGTTGTTCAGCACGTCTGGGCCGATCATCGCCGTTGCCACCACCCGGGCGGCCGCCACCGGGTCCGCCACCACCCGGGAACTGTGCGAAAGATAAAGTTGAGCTAACGATGAGCAGCGTGAGTAATAGGGTCTTCATGATAATCGGTTGTGTGCGTTCAAAATCTATTGGTCAAAGGTGCACCGGCGGTCCTACGTGGAGAAACCAATCTTGTCGAATGCCGTTTTTTTGGTGCCGAACGGGACAATAGTGATGATGAGAATTACCCCAAATGTCTGTTTGGCTCCATTAATTCGGTCAGGATCTTCTGGGCTGCTATTGATATTACCGTTCCCGGCCCAAAGATGCCCCGCACTCCGGCGTCGTATAGATACTGGTAGTCGGCCGCTGGTATCACCCCCCCTGCAATAACTAAAATATCATCGCGTTCGATTTTTTTTAGTTCATTAATCAACTGCGGCACCAGCGTTTTGTGCCCTGCTGCCAGGCTAGACACCCCTACAATATGCACATCGTTTTCGGCCGCTTGCCGGGCCACTTCAGCGGGTGTCTGAAATAAGGGTCCCATGTCAACATCGAAACCCAGATCGGCAAAACTGGTGGCAATGATTTTTGCCCCCCGGTCATGACCGTCCTGTCCCATTTTGGCCACTAAGATGCGCGGCCGACGCCCGTCAAGTCGGGCAAATTGATCGCTCATGTCGCGGGCCAGCCGGAAGTTTTCATCGTCCGATACTTCGGCCGAGTAAATGCCCGAAACGGCCCGGATGGTGGCTTTGTGCCGCCCAAATGCTTTTTCCATCGCGTCTGAGATTTCGCCGAGCGTAGCGCGTTGACGGGCCGCGTCAACGGCGAGGGCGAGTAAATTTGCTTCTCCTGGTTGCCGGGCCGCTTGCGTGATGGCTGCCAGTGCCTGTTCGACCTGGTGATTATCCCGTTCTGATTTCACCCGCTCCAGCCGTTTTATCTGCGATTCGCGAACGGACGCATTGTCGATGTCGAGTGTCTCCAGGGGTTGTTCTGAAGTAGGACGGTAACGATTGACGCCTACAATGATGTCTTTGCCGCCATCGATGCGCGCCTGTTTGCGGGCAGCAGCTTCTTCAATACGTAGTTTCGGGAGGCCTGTCTCGATGGCTTTAGTCATGCCGCCCAACTTTTCCACTTCATCAATCAGGCCCCAGGCTTTATCGGCTAGTTCCTTCGTCAGGTATTCGACGTAATAGGAACCGCCCCACGGGTCAATGGCGCGGGTAATGTCTGTCTCGTGCTGCAGATATAACTGCGTATTCCGGGCAATGCGGGCCGAAAAATCGGTCGGCAAGGCGATGGCTTCATCCAGTGAATTCGTGTGCAGGCTTTGGGTTCCGCCCAGCACGGCCGCCAGGGCTTCAACAGTGGTGCGGGCTACGTTATTAAACGGATCCTGCTCGGTGAGGCTGTAGCCCGATGTTTGGCAGTGCGTTCGTAAAGCCAGTGACTTCTGGTTTTTGGGGCCAAACTGCTGAACGATCTTCGCCCATAGGAGCCGCCCTGCTCGAAGCTTGGCAATTTCCATGAAGTGGTTCATGCCAATACCCCAGAAGAATGATAGCCGCGGGGCAAAATCGTCGATGCTCATGCCCGACCGCAAACCGGTGCGGATGTATTCGAGCCCATCGGCAAGCGTATAGGCCAGCTCTATATGGGCCGGGGCACCCGCTTCGTGCATATGATAGCCGCTGATGCTAATGGAGTTAAACCGGGGCATGTGCTGCGCCGTATAAGCAAAAATATCGCCTACTATGCGCATGGATGGCTCGGGTGGGTAGATGTATGTATTGCGCACCATGAACTCCTTGAGAATGTCGTTCTGGATTGTTCCTGACAGCTTCTCCGGCGGAACGCCCTGCTCTTCGGCTGCCACGATGAAAAACGCCATGATGGGCAGCACGGCGCCGTTCATGGTCATCGACACCGACATCTGATCGAGCGGAATCTGGTCAAACAGGATTTTCATATCCTCAACCGTGTCGATGGCTACGCCTGCTTTGCCCACATCACCTACTACGCGCGGGTGGTCGGAGTCGTAGCCCCTGTGGGTGGCCAGGTCAAACGCTACCGACAGCCCTTTCTGGCCGGCCGCGAGGTTTCGCCGATAGAAAGCGTTGGATGCTTCGGCGGTAGAGAAGCCCGCATACTGCCGGATCGTCCACAGCTGCCTGACAT
>JAQBNX010000518.1 GCA_028288385.1 Spirosoma sp. | reverse complement strand
AAAATTTATATAAATCATTAACAATTGGCCAGCACTCAAATAATAAACCCTTGCAAATGGCTGATTTGCAAGGGTTTATTATTTGAGTGCTTGTGGGCCAGCCAGGACTCGAACCTGGGACTTACTGATTATGAGTCAGGCACTCTAACCAACTGAGTTACAAGCCCATCGTCGGCTGATTGCTCATGAACGACACTGCAAATTTACGAAATCTTAAACAGAATTAGTGGTTTGGACCGGTTTTTTAAGTCGAAATCTGGTTTATTCATCATCACGGCCTGCCTATAATCCTTTGTGGGTATCTTTGCCTGATGGCATCTCCTAATAAAAAGAAGATTCTCAATGATCCCGTTTACGGATTTATTACGATTCCGACGGAGTTGTTGTTCGATCTGGTCGAGCATCCTTATTTTCAGCGGCTCCGCCGAATCAAGCAGTTGGGATTGTCGGAGTATGTGTATCCGGGTGCCCTGCACACCCGATTTCATCATGCGCTTGGGGCTATGCACCTGATGGGGCAGGCCATGCAGACGCTCAAAAGCAAAGGGCATCGCATTAGCGATGCCGAGTGTGAGGCCGCTCAGATCGCTATTCTTCTGCATGATATAGGACACGGCCCTTTTTCCCACGTACTGGAGTGTTGCCTGCTCGACAGCGTGCCTCATGAGGAAATATCGCTGCTCTTAATGCACGAATTAAACCGGCAGTTTGGCGGACGGCTGTCGCTGGCCATCCGCATGTTTGATGGCAGCTACGAACGGCCTTTTTTTCACCAGCTTACATCCAGCCAACTGGATATGGACCGGATGGACTACCTCAATCGGGACGGATACTACACCGGCGTGGCCGAAGGGGCTATTGGGGCAGAGCGCATTATTAAAATGCTCGACCTTGTCGATGATCAGCTCGTGGTAGAGGCTAAAGGCGTACTGAGCGTTGAAAACTTCCTGAATGCCCGACGGTTGATGTACTGGCAGGTATATCTGCACAAAACGTCTATTTGCTGCGAGTCGATGCTGGTTCAGATTCTGCATCGGGCGCGGTTCCTAATCAGGCAGGGCACAGCCCTTTTTGCGCCAGACGCCTTTCGGCTATTTTTGTCAGAAAGTGTTCCATTGACCGAATTCCAGGCGAATCACACCTACCTGGACGCCTTCACCCAACTGGACGATTACGATGTGTGGTCTTGTATTAAGCAGTGGGTCCTGCACGACGATTTTGTGCTGTCGGCACTTTGCCGGATGCTGCTCGACCGACGGCTGTTTAAGATTATGCTGTCGACCGAACCGTTTGCCGGGGCTCTGGTTGATGAACTGGCCAATCAACTGCGCCGGTCAGGCATGCCCGACGAAGCGCTATCCTACTTCCTGGTCGAAGGACAAGCAACCAACGCAGCCTACCTGCCACTCGAAGAACGCATCAACATCAAATTAAAATCCAGTGACTTTACTATATCCACCGGTACGTCGGAGCAGGAACGGCGGGGTAAGGTCATCGATATTGCCGATGCGTCGGACTTGTCCAATATTCAGGTACTAACGAACATCGTACGCCGATACTATATCTGTTGGGCTAAAGGATTGGAGATTCCCATGAAAAGGCCGTAGCGTTCGGTGGTATATAGGTAGTGGCCTAAGCCGATATGTAAGCCTCTTCTTTGAGTTAAGAACTCCTGAACCCTCATACCGAGTATTTACAGCCCGTTTTATCCGAAAAGTGCAATTTGTTAGTTACCTTAGCGGCCCGAATGTGCGCCAAAACCGGGTGTTTCGCGACGGCCGTCATACGTATATGGAGTTAACAGTCAAGCAGATTGCCACGCTGCTGGAAGGCGAAGTAACTGGCGACGACTCACTGACCATCAGTGGTTTGTCGAAGATAGAGGACGGTAAGCCGGGCGATATTTCGTTTCTGGCAAACCCGAAATATGAGCCTTACCTCTATACTACCCAGTCTTCGGCAGTGATCGTAAATCGATCCTTTCAACCTCAAAAGACGGTCTCGTCGGCCCTGATTTTTGTAGAAAATTCCTATTCCGCATTTACGCACCTGCTCGAAGAGTATCACCGGCAGATCAGTTTTGCCCGCTTGGGTGAGGAGCAACCCAATTTTACCGGTGATGGTACGCAGGTAGGTGGGCAAACCTACCGGGGTGCCTTCTCCTACGTTGGCCGCAATTGTATTATCGGCCATAACGTCAAAATTTATCCCCATGTCTACGTCGGTGACAACGTTACCATTGGCGATAACACCATCTTGCAGCCCGGTGTCCGTATTCTCAGTAACTGCATAATTGGAAAAAACTGTGTTATTCATCCTGGCGCAGTAATCGGCAGTGAAGGATTCGGCTTTGCGCCCCAGTCAGATGGTACCTATAAAACAATACCTCAGTTGGGTAATGTCATTCTCGAAGACTTCGTGAATGTGGGGGCCGGTACAACGATCGACTGCGCCACGATGGGGTCTACTATTATTAGGCAGGGGGTTAAGTTAGATAACCTGGTCCAGATTGGTCATAACGTCGAAATTGGCCGACATACGGTCGTTGCCGCCCAAACGGGCATTGCCGGATCAACCAAAATTGGTGATAACTGTGTCATTGGTGGGCAGGTAGGCTTTGCCGGTCACCTGACCATTGCCAATGGTACCAAAGTGGGTGCTCAGTCAGGCGTGGGAAAATCGGTCAAGGACGAAGGCCAGTCACTAAATGGTTCAACGGCTTTTACCATGCGCGACAATATGCGGTCACAGGCTGTGTTCCGGCGGTTACCTGAACTGGAACGTCGTCTAGAAGAGTTAGAGAAAAAACATAAAAAATAGGTGGTATTCTTTTGCCGTTACGGACTCAGTAATTGATGAATACAAAACAACAGACCATTCAGAAGGCCGTTTCAGTGTCGGGCGTGGGATTGCACACAGGCGTTTCGGCAACGATGACATTCTTGCCCGCACCAACAAACCACGGTTATAAGTTCCAGCGCATCGATCTGCCGGGAAGTCCTATTGTCGATGCCGATGTTGATAACGTAGTGGATCTCTCTCGGGGTACGACCATCGAGCAGAGTGGGGCCAGGATTCACACGGTCGAGCACACACTGGCTGCACTGGTTGGTTTGCAATTGGACAACATCCTGATTCAACTGGATGGCCCCGAACCGCCAATTATGGATGGCTCATCCATTCAGTTTATTGATGCACTGCGTGACGCGGGTATTGACGAACAGAACGCTACCCGTAACTACTTTGAGGTAAACGAGTACGTTCATTTCCGGAATCCCGAAAAAGACATCGAACTGGCCGCTCTTCCCCTAAACGATTACCGCCTGACGGTAATGGTCGATTATAATTCGCGGGTAATCAGCAGCCAGCATGCATATTTAAATGACATCAGCCTGTTTCCCGAGCAGATTGCCAATTGCCGTACGTTTGTATTTCTGCATGAGTTGGAGGCTCTGTACAAGCAAGACCTGATAAAGGGAGGCGATCTCACCAACGCCATTGTCATTGTAGACCGGGAGGTGAGAGAAGGCGAACTGGATTACCTGGCCGACCTGCTCCATAAGCCCAAAGTGAGCGTCAACAAAAACTACGGTATTCTCAACAACATCGACCTACATTACCCCAACGAGATGGCTCGCCACAAACTGCTCGATATGGTGGGGGACCTGGCGCTAATTGGGCGACCCATCAAAGCGCAGATTCTGGCAGCCCGGCCTGGCCATGCCGCCAACGTAGCGTTTGCCAAAAAAATCAAGAAACTCATCCAGAAAAACGCGGCCAATCAGGTGCCGCAATACGATCCGAAGCAGCCACCCGTACTGGACATCAACCGAATATCGCAACTGCTGCCCCATCGGTATCCGTTTCAGATGATTGACAAAATCATTGCCCTGGACGAGAACAGCGTGGTGGGCATCAAGAACGTAACGATGAACGAGCCGTTTTTTGCAGGACACTTTCCGGGTAATCCCGTTATGCCCGGGGTCATGCAACTCGAAGCAATGGCTCAGACGGGGGGTATTCTGGTTCTGAGTACCGTCTCTGACCCGGAAAACTACTGGCCTTTCCTGGTTGGTATCGAAAACTGCCGGTTCCGGCGCAACGTTCTACCGGGCGACACCGTAATCTTTGCATGTGAGTTTACGTCGCCAATGAAACGCGGCATTGTGAAAATGCAGGGCCGGGGCTACGTCAATGATAACCTTGTCTGCGAAGCCGACATGATTGCCAGTTTAGTTAAGAAAAAGTAATGATAAATGATGAGTACCAGATGAGTCGGCCAAAAACTCATCTGGTATCGTCACCGATCGTTCGTCATTTGTCATTAAAAAGATGATTCAACCATTAGCCTACATTCACCCCGAAGCCAAAATCGCCCAAAACGTGGTGGTTGAGCCATTCGCTATCATCCATAAAGATGTAGAGATTGAAGAAGGTACGTGGATTGGATCCCATGCGGTCATCAACGAAGGGGCACGGATTGGTCGCAACTGCAAGATTTTTTCGGGAGCAGTTATTTCATCTATTCCGCAGGATTTGAAGTTCAACGGTGAAGTGACGCGTACCATCATTGGCGATAATACAACTATCCGCGAGTATGCCACCATCAGCCGGGGAACGGAAGAACACTGGCGAACCGAAATTGGCCACGACTGCCTGATTATGGCCTACGCCCACGTTGCTCACGATTGCCGCATTGGTAACCACTGCATTCTGACCAATAATGTGCAGATGGCTGGCCACGTCTACATGGGCGACTGGGCCATCATCGGTGGGTCGAGTTCGGTGCTGCAATTCACCCGTATCGGTGCCCATGCCTTTATTTCAGGGGGCTCACTCGTACGCAAAGACGTACCGCCTTTTGCCAAAGCGGCCCGCGAACCTTTAACATACGTCGGTATCAACTCCACCGGCATCCGACGGCGGGGTTACACCAACGAGCGTATCAATGAAATCCAGGAAGTTTACCGGTATCTATACCTGCGCGGCCTGAATAACAACGATGCCCTGACGCAGATTGAACTGGAATTGCCGCCCTCCGACGAGCGCGACGAAATTGTCAATTTCATCCGTTCGTCGGAGCGGGGGGTTATGCGCGGTCCGGGCAGCAACGGAGAACGGGACTAACAACCGACGATGTTGATTATCAACGCCGAGCAAATAGGAAAAAAATACCGAAGGGAGTGGATTTTCCGGCATGTCAACTTAACCCTGACTGCCGGAACAAGCTATACGTTTGTGGGGCCAAATGGCAGTGGCAAATCGACGCTGCTGCAACTCCTGGCCGGCAGCCTGCCGGCTACGGAAGGA
>JAQBNX010000514.1 GCA_028288385.1 Spirosoma sp. | reverse complement strand
TTTCCCTGGTTGGGTATTAACATTGACATTCATCCATAATTCTCACTTAAACAAAAACACCCCAAAAATATGAAAGCAATCACGAAATCTGCCTTCTTTTTCATGGCTATGATCGCCTTGACGACAGCTTGTTCGAAGAAAACCGAGAGTTCTTCAACTGAATCTAGCACGACAACATCATCTGATGCGACGATGGCTACCGATTCGACGATGGCTACTGATTCGGCTTCGACCATGTCTTCGGATAGCGCTAAGTAATTCGACTAAGGCACAACTGCCGGTAAATTACCGACAACGCTATATGTATTGAAGGCCCCTTGAGCAATCCGGGGGCTTTTTTTGTGCTTAACTTTTCAACCTAAAAATTAGTCTATTGATAAATTGATCAGATTATCAACAGACTAATTTTTATAAAACAACGACAGTTTTCAACGCATGGGATGGAATCATATACTTCATTTAGCCCGGATGGCGATAACAGGGTCGAGCCGGGCGGCCGAGAAAGCAGGAATGATACCAGACAAAATGCCGATGACGCTCGATACGCCTAAACCCAGGACAATATTCCCAGTGGTGAGTTCTAACTCCAGGCTGCCTAACTGGGCAAATGACATCAGATAGACTAAGAAAATACCGGCCAATCCCCCCACCAAACTGAGTAGCACGGCCTCAAACAGGAATTGAAACAGGATAAAATAATTTTTTGCCCCCAGCGACTTCTGAATACCAATGATATTGGTTCGTTCCTTAACGCTCACGAACATAATGTTGGCAATGCCGAAGCCGCCAATCAAGATAGAAAATCCACCGATGACCCAGCCCGCCAGTGTTAACACCACAAATACCCCGCTGATTGCTTTTACAATGGCTTCGGGACGGTTGATGGCAAAATTATCGTCCTGCGTCGGGCGCAGGCTGCGTCGGGTTCGCATAAGGCCCCTGATTTCGCTTTCCAGTTCAATCAGTCCCGGATCGTCGTTGTAGCCCTTGACCGCAATGTCAATGCTGGGATTGATGGAATGAAACATTTTGGCAAATGCCCCGAGTGGAATAATGCACTTTATATCGGGGTTGCCGCCCACGGTGAGTAAACTTTCGCCCTTTCGTTCCTGCGTGCCAATGACCGTGAAGTTTAGTCCGTTCAGCTTAAATGTTTTGCCAATGGGATCCTGTCCCGGAAACAGGTTATCCGCTACGTCGGCTCCAATAATCGTAACATTGCGGGCTACGTCGATTTCCTGCTGTGTGAAGTAGCGGCCCTGATTGATGGGTACATCCGAAATTTTGTTGTACTCGAACGTAGTGCCCTGAATGAGCGACGACATGCTGTTGTTACCCTGTTTGATTGTTACGCGACCTTTAAAATCCATGGCGACAATGGCCTGAGCCGTTTCCAGCCGGTCGCGCAAAAATCGGAATTCAGCCATCGACGGTTCAGGTCGTTGAAAATATTTCCACCACTGGTACTCACTGCCGAAATTCCACGGCCATTTCTGCACGTACACTACTTTATCGCCAATGAATGACAGGCTGGTTTTGATATTACGCTCCAGCGAGTCAACAAGCGTGAACACGGCGATGATGGCGAAAATGCCAATCGTAACACCCAGTAGGGAGAGCGTAGTGCGAAGCAGGTTAGACCGCAGCGCCTGCCACGCAAACCGGAAACTTTCCAGAACCTGACGGATAAATCGCACGATGGGAAAATAGAGCTAACAAATTGATGAGCGAACGAATGGATGAATATACGGCTCATTCACGCATCTACCAACGCTTTTCGGACGGATGCATAGCTTTGCCAGATAGGCGGCAGATCGCTTACCCCACTTAGTGAAGAAACCTGTAGATGGCCCTATACATATTGATATTTTCAGGTAAAAAAATCGGGGCAGCAACATAAATGCGGGTGAGTTTTTGCATTGTGTAATTTCCTTTAATGACATTTTGACCGACCTTATTATCTGGGCTTGTTCTGCTCAATCTGTTGGATCGAGTGCTGTCACTCATCGGTGCAGGCTATGACGTAATGTGTCTGTTAGCCTGCCATTGAAGCCACTCTTTTCGTTATATAGTGGGACGACACGAGTCAGGAAATAGCACCGTAGCGTTTTTTAAGCGGTAATTTGTAGTTTAGGACATTCTTCGCCGTCATTTTGCATAAAATATATATACTCATGACAAAACATGTACTTTCGGGTGCTTTGCTCCTGATTGCCTGCTTTTCTGCCTGCAAAACCCAATCGCCAACCGCCACGGCTAGTAGTGATGTTCGCCAAAGTCAGGGTGTTTATCAATACCGCGATGAAGACCCTACCCATAAGCCATTTTTCTCGGACCGGCAGGGCGTCATTGGTCGTAATGGCATGGTGGCGTCAGCACATCCCGAAGCCTCCCAGGTAGGGCTGAACATCCTGAAAGCAGGGGGCAATGCAGTAGACGCGGCCGTTGCTATACAGTTTGCCTTAGCAGTGGTGTATCCTGGTGCTGGCAATATCGGCGGGGGCGGTTTCATGGTGTATCGGGATAGCAACGGCAAGGCGTATACGCTCGACTACCGCGAAAAAGCACCCGGACGTGCCACCCAAAATATGTACCTGGACTCGCTCGGCAACGTTCGGGAGGGACTGAGTATCAGCGGTCACTTAGCCAGCGGGGTGCCTGGATCAGTCGATGGGATGGCCGAAGCACACAAGCGATTTGGAAAACTGTCGTGGGCGCAGGTGCTGCAACCCGCCATTGACCTGGCTGCAAATGGGTTTGCCCTTACCGAACGCGACGCCCTCGGCCTGAACCGCATTAGAATTGACCTCACTACTATCAATCCTGGAAAAACCTATTTCCTGAAAAATGCCAATCCAGCCGATACATTGAAGTGGGTTAAGGGAGAGCTATTGGTACAGTCCGATCTGGCCAAAACACTGCAACGTATTCAGCAGCAGGGCCGGGCTGGCTTCTACGAAGGCGAAACGGCGCGGCTGCTAGCCGACGAGATGAAGCGGGGTACTGGCCTGATTACCGAAGAAGACTTAAAAAACTACCATTCTGTTTGGCGAGAGCCTATCCAGGCTACCTACAAAAACTACAACGTCATCACCATGCCGCCAACCTCAAGCGGGGGCGTAGCGCTGGTGCAGTTGATGCGCTTCACCGAACCCTATCCGTTACGTCGGTGGGGTTGGAATCGCGACAGCACCGTCCAGGTAATGATCGAAGCCGAACGGCGCGTATATGCAGACCGGGCTAAGTTCCTTGGAGATCCAGACTTTGTGAAGGTACCAACCGACAAACTGATGAGCTCCGATTACCTGAAAAGCCGTTGGACAGATTTTTCGTTTGCCAAAGCGACCGACAGCAAGGCCATAAAAGGGGGTATGGTTCCGGGATACGAAAGTTTGGAAACCACGCACTTCTCTGTTGTAGACAAGGCCGGGAACGCGGTTAGTATAACCACTACGCTTAACGGAGGTTACGGGAGTCGTGTGGTGGTAGGCGGTGCCGGTTTTTTTATGAATAACGAGATGGACGATTTTAGCGTGAAGCCGGGCGTACCTAACATGTTCGGGCTGATCGGAAACCAGGCCAATGCCATCGCACCCAACAAACGAATGCTGTCAAGTATGACACCCACCATTCTAGAGAAAGACGGCAAGTTGTTTATGGTTGTCGGGACGCCGGGAGGCTCTACCATTATTACGGCCGTCTACCAGACCATACTGAACGTAATAGAGCACGGAATGACGATGCAGCAGGCCGTCAACGCCTTGAAATTTCACCACCAGTGGCTGCCCGACAAAACGACTTTCGAGAACGGTGCTTTCTCCGACGCCACCATACAAACTCTGCTAAGCCGGGGCTATATCCTGGAAAAACTCACGAATACGATTGGTCGCATGGACTGCGTTCTGATTCGGCCGGATGGTTCTTACGAAGGGGCTTCAGATCCACGGGCGGACAATACAGCGCGGGGCTATTAGCGGAATATGGGCAGCCTGGGCATTCTATGTCAATCTAATACGTTTCGTAGCTGTTTAGCCTGTTCCCGGTGATTTTTGTCACTGTCTTTGAGCTTCTTGGCAAAACTTTTTAACGTGTTATTGGGCGCTTCATCGGCCAGGTCATCGGCTATGTCCATGGCTTTGTCGTTGACTGTGGCCATCTCTTTCAGGTATTGCGTGTCAAAAGCAGTGCCGGGTTTCTTATCCTGTAGGTCTTCCAGCCGGTCTTTGCCGTCTTTGGCCATGCCCGAAGGCAGGGTTATATTCAGCGTCCGTGCCATATCGCGCAGGGATTTTTCGCTCTGCTGGTGCTCATTCATAGCTCGCTGGGCGTACGATCTGACTACGGGGTTAGTCGCCTTAGGCAGTGCTATTTTGCTGAGTTCATACTCGGTCATGCCCATGCTGAACAGGTCGACCATCTTGTTTGCTACGTTTTTAGCGTCGTCTTTGGCATCATTGCTAATGGCAGTGGACAACTGCTCTATTTTCTTTTCATTCGTTTCTTTCGCTGCGTCTTTACTATCCCGGCCGCATCCACCCAGCAGCAGTCCGACGGCCAGGAGCAGGCTTAGTCTATTTGTTTTCATGTCGTTGCTTCAGTCTTATTATTTAGCTAGAACACGGCAGCATAGTGGTTGTTTGGCTACAGGCCACTTAGCAGTGTGAGCCAGGCTTCGCGGACGTTGTTTCGCACTAAGAGCTGTTTCGCCCGCAAGTGCAGCAAATCGGGCAGGTACTGACAACCATTCCTGGCTTCATCGACAAGTTCGTTGAGCACGCCCGAGGCCCGGTACGCGTCTATTTCGTCGGCCTGGGGGAGAGTCATTACACTGCCTAGTCGGCCCAGATCGTTTCCCGACAGGATGGCGCTGTGACGGATGGCTGAAGGAATCTGGTCGATGCCGATGCCCATTTGCGGTCGGGCTACTTCAAACAGCGCTTTTTTATCCGCCCGCACGTACCAATCGCCCCCCAGCCGCCCCACAAGGTCCATTTGGTTGGGGTCAACGGCACCTGCACTGGTCAGCATGCCCTCACTGACGTGAGCTAGAATTACTTCGCAAATAACTAACGTACCGGCTCCGGGACGGTTGGCTGCATCTCCCTCACCCAACGGCAGCAACTGTCGCACGAGGCACTCAAAAGCGACCGGAGACTCGGCCACGCGCGGAGGACGTACCCGCTCCGATGCGACCTCGGTAAACCCTGCCTTTTTAAATTCGCTGACGTGCCGGTTAAACTCAGCGCTGGCGAGTGATGTCTGCTCGACCATCGGATAATTCACTACGTTGATAACCACCTCGCCCACCTCTTCCACATTGAGCAGGGAATGTTTTTTGTGGCCGTGCCGATTGCGGGTCGGCGAAAACACCAGTATGGGCGGGTTGAATCCAACGATATTGAAGAAACTAAATGGGGCCAGATTAACGTGACCTTCCGCACTTATGGTACTGACAA
>JAQBNX010000513.1 GCA_028288385.1 Spirosoma sp. | reverse complement strand
GATGGGGAGCACACCTGGACCTACTGGCGCACCGGTCTGCCCAATGCCTTAAAATTCATGGCTGAAAGTTTTCGACGGTGAGGTCCGAATGCTCTTATTTACGAATTGGGACAACGGCCTCGGTCTGGTCCCAGGCCAGGATCATGTCGGTGCCACCCGAAGCGGGGGCAAAACTGATGGTGAACTGCTCAGCCAGCGGGCTATGCGGGCGTGCCTGGATGGGTGCGCGGAACACGTCTTTTTGCGGATCGTAATTAGTGCCCCATTGCCCTGTTTCGCCATTAATAATGACAATCCAGCCCTGCTGCGATGGAATCGTCCAAAGTGAGTATTCACCTGCTTTTAGTGGCTTCCCGGCAACCGTTACGTCCTGTCCGAAGTTGATAAGCGTTGCTTCATTTGCTCCTGTCCGCCAGACTTGTCCAAAAGGAACCAGACCACCAAAAATAGCCCGTCCTTTTTTATAGGGCCGACAGTAATCGACTTTTACCGTTAGGCCATTCTGGTTAGTTTGGGCAACGGCTGCCGGACTGCTCGATTTGGTATTAGAGCGCAGGATGAAAAAAGCAACCAGTAGTATGGCCGAAAGAATACCCAGGATTATCAGAACACGTTTCATGATTGGATTTAGTGGGTTGTGCTGACTAACGGCAAGTAAGTTAAGTAGTTACGGCTGACATAAAAGATAAGACGTACCAGAAAAGCAAAACCAGTGCTGACCGATGTCATAAGCCGCTAAATGCAAAGAGGTGATACGGCCTTACGTACCGCATCACCTCATAAAAGTCCTCAAATTGTATGGATTCAAATGCCAAACTCGGGGCAGGCATCTGGCGCGTATTTAGACCGCTTCCTTCTTTAGCTTGTCGCGCAACTGAAACAGTTCGTCACGCAGACGGGCCGCTTCCAGGAAGTCGAGGTCTTTGGCAGCCCGCTCCATCTTGGCTTGGGTGTCCTGAATAACCTTCTGCAAGTCATTTTTACCCATGTACTGCACAATAGGGTCGGCGGCAATTCGAATCTCGTCCGGCTCGACGTAGAACTGCTTCACCTTCGAGTCGGCCACTTTGGTTTGACCCATAATGGCCTCTCTTGACTTGAATATGGTTTTGGGTGTGATGCCGTTGTTGGCATTGTATTCCAGTTGAATTGCCCTGCGCCGGTTGGTTTCGTCGATGGCTTTCTGCATGGAGCCGGTTATTGTGTCGGCATACATGATCACTTTACCGTTTACGTTTCGGGCTGCACGGCCAATAGTCTGAATGAGCGACCGGATGTCGCGCAGGAAGCCTTCCTTGTCGGCATCCATAATGGCCACGAGCGATACCTCGGGCAGGTCGAGGCCCTCCCGCAGGAGGTTGACACCCACCAGCACGTCGAACAAACCAAGCCGCAGGTCGCGCAGGATTTCTACCCGGTCGAGTGTCTTCACTTCTGAGTGAATGTACCGCGTTTTGATGCCTACGCGCTCAAGGTATTTGGTCAGTTCTTCGGCCATGCGCTTAGTCAGGGTCGTAACCAGGACGCGTTCGCCGGCTTTGATACGGCTGTCGATGGATTCGAGCAGATCATCAATCTGGTTAAGGCTCGGTCTGACTTCAATCTCGGGATCAAGCAGGCCAGTCGGCCGAATGAGTTGCTCCACCACCACACCTTCACTCCGGCGCAGTTCGTAGTCCGACGGCGTCGCTGATACGTAGATCGACTGGCCCGTTAAGTCTTCAAACTCCTGAAACGTAAGCGGACGGTTATCCATGGCCGAGGGCAGCCGGAAGCCGTAGTCAACGAGCGCCGTTTTACGGGACCGGTCACCACCCCACATTGCCCGGATTTGGGGAATCGTGGCGTGGCTTTCGTCAATAACCATTAGATAGTCGTCGGGAAAATAGTCGAGCAAACAGAAAGGGCGTTGACCAGGCAGGCGATTATCAAAATAGCGTGAGTAGTTTTCGATGCCCGAGCAATAGCCCAGTTCACGCATCATCTCGAGGTCAAACTCGGTTCGTTCCCGAATGCGCGTGGCTTCCTGCTCCCGAAACTCGGATTCAAAATAGCGCACCTGTGCCACCATGTCATCCTGAATCTGATGAATGGCGCCATTGAGCGTGTCGCGGCCCGTGACGAACAGGTTTGCCGGGAAAATAGTAACCATCGTCTCCTCAGACAGCTTTTTACCCGTGTTGGGGTCGATCCGCTGGATGGTTTCAATTTCGTCGCCGAAGAAAATGACGCGGTAGGCAAAGTCGGCATACGCTACGTAGAGGTCGACAGTATCGCCTTTGACGCGGAAGTTACCCCGTGCAAACTCGCCTTCGGTGCGGCTATAGAGAATGCTCACCAACTGGTGGAGGAAGTGATTGCGGCTCATCTGTTCCCCCACCCCAATGCGCACGACGTTGCGTCTGAACTCTTCGGGATTGCCCATGCCGTAGATACACGACACCGACGCTACCACGATTACGTCGCGCCGACCGCTCATCAGGGCTGATGTTGCCGCAAGCCGCAGTTTGTCAATTTCTTCGTTGATGGCAAGGTCTTTCTCAATATACGTACCGGTCGTGGCGATGTATGCCTCGGGCTGGTAGTAATCATAATAAGAAATGAAATACTCGACGGCGTTGTCGGGAAAAAACTGCTTAAACTCGCCGTAGAGCTGGGCGGCCAGCGTTTTGTTATGGCTCAGCACCAGCGTAGGCCGGTTGGTCTGAGCAATCACGTTGGCAATGGAAAACGTTTTGCCGGACCCCGTTACGCCGAGCAAAACCTGGGCTGGTTCGCCCTCCCGGATGCCCCTCACCATCTTTTCGATAGCGGCAGGCTGATCGCCGGTAGGCTGAAATTCTGAGGTTAGTTTAAAATTCATCGGTACGTTGCGAATCTGGCTAAATTACGAAAATCCTGGCTGATTTGCAAAGGCAGTTTTAAAATACGTCAAGGTCAGAAACGTATCACGTATGACTGTCGCTAACACCTCTTCTCTAGGTACCAGCGGGGTATTTCAGATTAGGCTATCTGAAAATGAGGGCCACACAATGGGCGGCAATGCCCTCGCCCCTGCCCACAAAACCAATGTGTTCTGAGGTAGTTGCTTTAATAGAAATGTCATCCTCAGGAATGGCCATCACCCCGGCCAGACACGTTTTCATGGCCGGGATATGAGGGTTCAGCTTCGGCTCCTGCAACACCACCGTTACGTCGACATTGGAGATTTCGTAACCGGCTTCCCGTATCATTCTGAGCACTTCGGCTAGCAGGAGTTTACTGTCAACGCCTTTCCAGCGCGGGTCTTTATCAGAAAAATGATACCCAATGTTTCGCATGTTGGCGGCTCCCAGCAGGGCGTCGCATAGAACATGGCACACAATGTCAGCATCGGAATGCCCCACCGGCCCAAACGCAGCCGGTATTTGAATGCCCCCGAGCCAGAATGGTCGGTCGGTTTCGAGCCGATGAACGTCGTAGCCCTGACCAACACGTATTTTCATAAGTTAGGCGGCTCTTTTTCAGTTGGATACTGTTTGGAATAGTCTATCACAACATCTAACCCAATCAAATAATTGAGCATGCATGAAGACTCAATAATCACCATCATCAGGACGGGTAGCCTCTATGCGGCTGCTTCTTCCCGGCGGTAATACAGCGTTGAACTGTTTTCCCGGCGCAGCACCTGGCGTGCCATTTCTTGGATGGTGTCCGGTGTGACGGCCTGAATCTGAGCCGCTTCCTGATTGACGAGTTCGGGGTCGCCCGCATTGGCGGCAAAAGCTAGGTTCATGGCCCGATTTAGCAACTCGACTTCCGAAAACGCCAGCGTTGCCTCGGCCTGGTTTTTCACTTTAGTTAACTCCTCTTCAGCAACCGTCTGGTTGATGAAATCAGCAACAACGGCCTCAACTGAAGCGTCAGCTTCTTCGAGCGTAATGCCTTCGTTCAGGGTTCCCTGCACCACCAGCAGACCTGGGTCATCGGAGGAGGTGAGGTAAGCGCCGATATTGCTGAACAAGGGGGTGTCGCGCAGTAGTTGCTGATACAAGCGTGACGATTTACTCCGGCCCAGCATATCACTCAACAGATCGGTTGCCTGATAACCGGCTTCGAAACGACCGGGCATATGCCAGGCTTTGTACAAACCGTTGAGGGGTACTTTGGCCGACACCTCTAAATGCCGGGCGGCTGTTTGGTTTGGCTCTTTCGGTACATTGCGGATGTATGATTCGCCGGCAGGAATAGGCGCAAACCATTTAGCGCAGAGTTGTTTTACCTGCTCCGTCGTTACGTTGCCCGCCACCACCAATACGGCATTATTGGGCAGATAATATTTATAGAAGAAGGCTCGCACGTCGTCGAGTGTAGCGTTTTCAATATGACTGATGTCTTTGCCGATGGTGGCCCAGCGGTAGGGATGTTGCTGATAGACGAGCGGTCGAAGCTTGAGCCACACATCACCGTATGGTTGGTTAAGGTAACGCTGCTTAAACTCCTCGATTACCACCTTCTGCTGCACATCAAGGACCTGCGGGTCGAAAGAAAGGCTCAGCATTCGGTCCGATTCGAGCCAGAACGCCGTCTCCAGGTTGGCTGCCGGAAGCGTGATGTAATAGTTAGTGATATCGGGGCTGGTGAAGGCGTTATTTTCGCCCCCAACCTTCTGCAGCGGTTCGTCGTAGCTCGGAATATTACGTGAACCGCCGAACATAAGGTGTTCGAACAAGTGTGCGAATCCCGTGCGGTTGGGGTCTTCGTCGCGGGACCCAACATTGTAAAGAATATTGACAGCCGCAATGGGCGTTGAGTTGTCTTCATGGACGAAAACCTTCAGGCCATTGTCCAGCACAAAATGGGTGTAATGAATCATGAATAAAACTTTTGCGTATAGCCCTCGTTAGATAATACGCCCAAAACAAAAGTACGGTTCTACCCCTATAGAATCAAATAACGCATTCTGACTCCATTAGTATCAATCTTGAAAATAAAACTATTCGTCCTGTGCCTGTTTTGTTTGCCGGTACTGGCACCGGCACAGGTATTTACAGACCCCGCCTTTCAGCAAACCGTTCAGAGCACGCTGGATGACATCTATAACTTTAATTTTGCGGACGCCGACACTCAGATTAAACAGATTCGTGTTCGTTTTCCGCAGCATCCCATCGGCCCTATTCTACAGGCAACTAAACTTGAATTGCAATACCTGCCCATTCACGAAAATAAGGCTGCAACGGCTCAGTTCATTCAGGCTGCTCAGCAGGGGCTGGAATTATCGAAACGAATACTAGCTAAGAATGAAGCCGACGCCGAAGGCATCTTTTTCGCCCTAACAGCACATAGTTATCTGTCGTCGCTCTATAGCAATCAGGGAGAGTCGCTAAAAGCTGTTGGGGAGTCGCGAAAGTCATATGGCTTCCTGAAAGATGGGTTTAAACTAATGAACAAAAGCCCGGATTTTTATTTCACGACCGGGTTGTACAACTACTACGTCGAACGGTACCCCATGGACCACCCGGTTGTTCGGCCATTCATGTTTTTCTTCGACGATGGAAATATGGCAGAAGGTATCAGGCAGTTGGACATTGCCAGCCGAAAAGGAATTTTCATGCGGGCAGTAGCCAACTACTGGCTCGCTCACATCCTGCTGAAGCACGAAATGCAGCCAAACCGGGCGGTGGTGTACAGCAGCTATTTAGCGGATAAATACCCAAACAATCCTTTATTTGGCATGACCAACGTGGAAGCACTAATTCTGGCCGGACGATACGTCGAAGCACGAACCCAGTTGAAGCGACTGAAACCGATGAACCACAAGTTTGTGCCGATGGCCGTGAAGGTGTTTGAGGGCGCGCTGGAGGAGCAGGCCGACAAAGACGACAAATCAGCGGCCCAAACGTACCGGGCCGCACTGGCACTGCCGTTCAATGACCCCTATACGAAGGAGTATCATGCCATGGCCTATGCCGGGCTGGCCCGAATTGCCACCCGCGCCAACGACCGAAACGGGGCTAAAACGTTCTATAAAAAAGCCTTGAGCGTAGGGCGTTACAAAGGGCTAATCAAAGAAGCAAAAGCTTACCTGGGCTAATAGTCTACCTCCAGATTCAGCACTTTTCGCAACTCATGCAGGGCAGGATTCTTCTCGGCCATGAAGTTGTACTTATCCTGCGAACTGTAGATCATTTTCTTTACTTCCTGCTGCGTAACCGTATGCTCCAGCTGGATGCTACTGTTCTGCAATTTATCGCGCAGGTAGCCCAGCAACTCCGGTTTGACCTCCGTCAGGTAGCCAACCTGCAGTGTATTGTCAAGCGTAATATGGATGCTGGTGCCATTGAGCGTCAGCGTGCGGTTGAGTACTAATTGCTCTGTGGCCGAGTCGTTCTGCTGCTGGCGAAGTCTGGCAAATGCCTGCCAGGTTGCCTGCAACTGCTCCAGATCAAAAGACTTGTCGGGACGTACCGGCGCCACCACTGTGGGAGCTTCGTCTTCAGTTGCTACGGTCTGACCAGCATTTGTTACCAGCGACACGGTTGAGCGTAACCGGCTGGTTGCCGGGCGGGGCGGTGGAGCTATTTGCGGTCTGACCACCTGAGTGGCTGTGGCAGCCCCATTCGTGCTAGCTGTGTGGCCGTTCCGGGCGTTATCAGCGGATAACCCCTGAACGGCCGCAACCGGGCTGACCTGATACCCATTTACGGGTTCGCTGGTTATTGGGTGACTTTCGCTTTGCGGGTTACCGGTCACATGAGACCGGGCGTTATTAGTTAAGGGCGATGGGCTGCGGGCTGCGGGAATGCTGAGTATCGTCGGCCCGGCGTTTTTTTTTTCGTCCGTCGGTACGTCTGCCACCGGTGCAGCTGCGCTTCGGGCACCATTGAGCGCCATTGCTCCAGCAGGCAAGTCGGGCAGGGCATCCCAGTTGAGCAGATTGCGCAGGTTAGCCAGTTTCATAAGCCATAACTCTGTATGAAGCCGCTGGTCTTTGTCCTGATTAAAGTTCATGTCGCATTGACCGCCAATACTCAGGGCCGATAAGAGAAACGACATGGGTGACCGAACGGCCTGGTCGAGGTACTGCCGCCGAACGTTCTCAGTCACCTGTAGTAACTGCACGGTAGCGGCATCTTTGCAAACCAGTAAATCCCGAAAGTGGCGACATAAACCAACCACAAACTGGTGCCCATCGAAGCCTTTACGCAGGATTTCGTCCAGGGTCAGCAGGCTTTGCGGGAGGTTACTAGCCAGCAGCAAATCGGTCAGTTTGAAGTAATAATCGTAGTCGAGGATGTGCAGGTTGTCCAGCACTTCCTTATACCGAATGACGCGGTCGGCCGAAAACGTTACGTTCAGATCGAACATGCTTAGGGCATCGCGCAATCCTCCATCGGCTTTCTGGGCAATGAGGTCGAGAGCTTCGGTTTCGGCCGTGATACCTTCCTTCCGGGCAATGTCGGCGAGGTGATCGGCGATGTGCTGCGGCTGAATCCGGTTGAAGTCAAAAATCTGGCAGCGCGACAAAATCGTCGGCAGAATTTTGTGTTTTTCGGTTGTCGCCAGAATGAAGATAGCGTAGGATGGCGGCTCTTCCAGCGTTTTCAGAAATGCATTAAAGGCAGCCGACGAGAGCATGTGCACCTCGTCGATAATATAAATCTTGTATTTGCCCGACTGGGGTGGATACCGTACCTGGTCGATCAGGTTGCGGATATCCTCGACCGAATTATTAGAGGCTGCGTCCAGCTCGTGAATATTGAACGATGCATTCTGATTGAAACTCACGCACGACTCACAGTGATCGCAGGCTTCGCCCTCGGGCGTGAGGTTTTGGCAGTTGATGGTTTTGGCCAGAATTCGGGCGCAGGTCGTTTTACCAACCCCGCGCGGCCCACAAAACAAAAACGCCGACGCTAAGTGATTGGTCCTGATTGCGTTCTT
The DNA here is from genome assembly GCA_028288385.1 of Spirosoma sp. Lineage (GTDB taxonomy): Bacteria > Bacteroidota > Bacteroidia > Cytophagales > Spirosomataceae > Spirosoma. The sequence goes on along the minus strand of JAQBNX010000513.1, from coordinate 8,488 downwards.
AAGCGTGGTAGTAATGTGCTCCTGTCCGACAACGGTGTCGAACTGGGCGGGGCGGTACTTGCGGGCCGAAACCACAAAATTTTCCATACCGCAAGTTAGCAGGTGAGGGTCGAATATCAAACCAGAATCAGTCGCCTTCCAGCCCAATTCAAGTCGGAAAACACAGTAGCGAGGCCAACTTATAAGGACCAATTAAGCGATGGGCATACTGCTACGTAAAGTGATTCGTAGCAGAAGCCGGTTTATGACAACCGGAAACCGTAGATTGCTGAGCCGAATGTTCTATTTAGATACATGGCGTTTGTTTGTTGGTTTATGCTTTCATACGATGCTTAAATGCCTTTTTCTCTTGTTGCTCTGCATTACCAGCTGCCAGCACGACGATACCAGTCAGTCGCGGACGCTGACGTTCTGGTGCTCCAACAATGCGGGCGAGATTACGTTTGCGCGGGAATTTACGGAACGCTGGCAACGTAGCCGACCCGATAAACCACTACGTTATCAACCAATTCCCGAGGGCCAGTCGAGTGAAGAGATCATCCTGGCGTCGGTGGTGGGAAAAACGACGCCCGACATCTATGCCAATATGTGGCAGGGCAACGTGGAGATGTATGCTAAAGCGAAAGTGCTGGTACCCCTAGACACCCTGAAAGGTTTCCGGGAGTTCATAACGGCCCGCTGCGACAGTGCCATCATTCGGGAGATTACGTCGTCGGATGGGCATATTTATCAGGTGCCGTGGAAGGTAAACCCCTTTCTGCTGGTCTGCAATACGCGTGTTCTGGGTGCATTGAAAGGAGAAGGACCCCCTTATACCTACTCGACGTATATTGACGCGGGCCGGCAGCTTAAACGCGACCACGATGGCGATGGCTACGTGAATCAGTGGTTGGGTTATACGGAAGTGAAAGCGATCTGGTACCAGCGGCTGTTCAACTTTTATCCACTCTATCTGGCCGCATCCAAGGGAGCCCCCCTACTGACTAAGGGGTCCAGAGGACGCCAACGGGCCGCCTTTAATAACAAATACGCCGTTGAGGTTTTCCGGTTTTTACAGACCCTCTATAAAGAAAACTATTTTGCCAAAGAGCGGCTCTCAGCCACCCGCGACCCGTTTCTGGCCGGGCGAATTGCCACGCAGTTTACGGGTCCTTATACCGTCGAATTCCTGAACAAGTACAAAGACCCTGATTTAGAATATGCCTCGTTTCCTATGCCCGTGCCGGATGGCCATACGGGGCCCGTGTATACGTATGGTGACCCGAAAAACATCGTGATATTCAATACCTGCCGCGATCCGCAGGCCGCGTGGGAGTTTGTCAGAACGCTGGTCGATGAGCCCGGCGACTTGCGATTGCTGGAACTGACCAATCAGTTTCCGAGCCGCATAAATTTAGACACGAACCCTTACTTTGCCTCTTTCCTGACTAAACACCCCGGTTTGCAGCCGTTCGCCAAACAAACGGAGTACATTAAAGGCGTTGATAATAGTGAGGTCATTGTGGAGATATTTGACATTATTTCGCAGGAATACGAAGCCTGCGTCATATTCAATAAAAAAACGCCCGAATCTGCCATCGCCGATGCGGCTAAGGCAGTGGACGTCTTACTCGGCAATTAGTGAAAAAATGGACTCCTTACCTGCTCGTTTCGCCTTATCTGCTACACGTAGTGGTGTTTGTCCTGTTTCCGGTGGTATTCTCGGTCGTGCTGACGTTCCATAGCTGGAACATTATTTCGCCGATGCAGTATGTCGGGCTGGCCAACTATGAGCGGCTGTTTAAAGACCGGCTGTTCTGGCAGGCTATCTGGAATACGGTGCGGTTTCTGCTCGTACATATTCCACTGCAGATTTTGATAGCGCTGGCGTTGGCCGAGTTGCTGAACCGAACTAGGCGGGGAGCGGGCTTATTTCGGGCGGCTTTTTTCCTGCCGGTGATCGTGTCGGGTGTCGTCGTAACCATTTTGTGGCAACAGTTGCTGAGTTTTAATTCGGGACTTTTGAATCAGTTGCTGACGGCCATAGCTCTGCCCCGTGTGGCCTGGCTCGACGATCCTGCGGTGGCCATGTACTCGATTGCAGTAATGGCAACCTGGAAAAACGTTGGGCTGTACGTAATTCTGTTTCTGGTCGGCTTGCAGTCTGTGCCGGAACAATATTACGAAGCGGCCGATATGGAAGGAGCTACCAACTGGCAGAAGTTCCGCTACATTACGTTGCCAATCATCAACCCAACGATTTTTACCGTGGTTGTGCTATCGACCATCAGTGGATTTTCGCTCTTTATTGAGCCATATATCATGACCGAAGGCGGGCCGATGAACACAACCCTGTCGGCCGTGATGTACATCTATAAACAGGCGTTTCAGTACTATCATATGGGGTATTCGGCCACACTGGGGTTCTGCTTCGCCTTGATTATCCTGTTTGTGGTAGTCGTTCAAAAACGCTACGTTGAACAGGACATCTAACATGCCGCAAACGCTCCTGAAATACCTACTTCTCAGCTTGGCGGCTTTGTCGTTTATCTATCCGTTTATCTGGATGGTGAGCGCGTCGCTGTCGTCGGAGAGTGGGCTGGGATCGCTGGTGCTGCTGCCGCAAGGATTTACGTGGGGGAACTATGCAACGGTGTTCACAAAAATTCCACTGGGACGGGCGTTCCTTAACAGTGCGTTCGTGGCCATTGTAACAACAGGGCTGGTCTTAATTTCGGGGGCTATGGTCGGCTACGCCCTGGCCCGGCTGGACTTCGTGGGACGTAGTGCCATTTTCTACCTCATCATTTTTACGATGACGCTGCCGTTCCAGATTACGCTCATTCCCAACTATATCACCATGGTACAGCTCGGTTGGGTTGATACGTATTTTGCCCTGATTGTTCCCTTTGCGTTGAGTTCACTGTCGGTGTTGCTGTTTCGGCAGGCATTTCAGGGTTTGCCGCAATCCCTCATCGACGCAGCCCGCATGGATGGTGCCGGGGAACTGCGTATTATTTTTCAGATTCTTGTGCCGAATATTTTACCCACCGTGCTGACGATCACCATTCTAACCTTCATGGGACTTTGGAACGAAGCATTGTGGCCACTTATCGTAATCCGCAACGAGCCGACAATGACTATGCCGCAGCTGGTGACGTTGTTTTCAGTGGGTGGCCGTGCCGATGCGCAGTTGGGTGTCAAGATCGCGGCTGCCGTCATGCTGGCCATACCAATTGTCGTGCTGTACTTGTTTTTTCAGAAACACTTCATCCGCAGTATGGCCACATCGGGCATGAAAGATTGATGAAAATCGCATGAGCCTACGTAACGTTCTCTCTGTTTTTCTGCTGGTCCTTTCAGGCCAAAATCAACTTGCAGCCCAGCCCCTACCATCGCAAAGGGCCACCGAACGCTATGTTAACCTATCGCATCTGAACCGGCTCTACCAAACTACCAAACTGGCAAATGGGTCCAAAGTCGGGACGGTGGCCATTTACAGCGAAGCACCCGATTACCGATTAGTGACCGATGCTGATGAGGGATTTACCTGCGTAGACGATGTGTCGCGGGCGGCTCTCTTGCTGCTCCGCGAACCTGACCTGGCTACGAGTACTGACAAGCAGGCAAAGCTCCGGGGCATGACTGAGTTTGTATTGCAACTTCAGGCAGATGGCCGGGACGCTGGCGCAGGGTACTTCTATAACTTTCTCTGGCCTTCCCGTACAGGTATGCCAGCCGCCATCAACAAGACGTTTAAAACCAGCGTCGCCCAGCCAAACTTCTGGTCGTGGCGAGCTTTGTGGTACCTGTCCGAAGCGTACCCCTTCTATCAAAAAGCCGACCCAACGCTGGCAGAACGCATTCAGACGGCCATCCAGAAATTAGTGACGGTCATGCTCCGCGACTTCGGCAGCCGACGGCCGGAGTTCAATGTTGTGAAGGGCGTTAAAGTGCCCAAGTGGCTACCATATGGGTCTGGCTCCGATCAGGCGGCTATTATGCTGCTTGGACTGGCAAACGTTCAACAGCAGACACCCATCGCCGATGTCCTGAAACTGATTGAGTTACTTGGTGTGGGCATCGTTGCAATGCAGTACGGTGGCCGCGTATACTACCCATTCGGGGCTATTTTGAGCTATGAAAACAATTGGCATGCCTACGCCAGCGATCAGTCCTACGCTCTGTTGCGGGTCGGCAAAGCACTTAACAAACCTGGGTGGCAGGCTAGAGCACTACGTGAAATCGACAATTTTTACCCATACCTGCTCAACGAGGGTTTACTCGAATCGTTTGCTGTCGAGCAGTCAGGCCATTACGTAAAGGAGGTAACTACCAGCAAATTCTCCCAGATTGCCTATGGGGTTCGACCGATGATCTGGGCCTCGCTGGAAGCCTACGAACAGACTAAGGACGTTAAGTACGCTAATATGGCCGTGCAGTTTGCCCGTTGGTTTCTGGGCAACAATCCGGCCCGCACCCTTATGTATGACCGGATAACCGGCCGGGGATATGACGGAATTGGCCCGAATGCCATTGTCAACCGAAATTCGGGTGCCGAATCTACTATCGAATCGCTCTGGGCGTTTCAGCGTCTGGAACAGTATCCGGAGGTGTTGAAGAAACTGAAATAATGAGTGAACGGACGAAAGAGCGTGATACGTCATGTATCAGCCGAAATGCCGGGCAACACTCTTTCGTCCTTTTACTCTCTGAATCATGGCTGAAGTAATTCTGAAACACATAGTTAAAGCCTACGCAGGTGGGCCGAGGGTAATACGCGATTTATCCATCGACGTAAAAGACCGTGAGTTTGTTGTGCTGGTGGGGCCAAGCGGCTGTGGCAAGTCCACATTACTGCGGATGATTGCTGGACTGGAGGACATTACGTCTGGCGATCTGCTTCTGGACGGGCAACGTATTAACAACCTGGCACCCAAAGACCGCGACATTGCCATGGTGTTTCAAAACTACGCGCTCTACCCGCACATGACCGTTTATGACAACATGGCGTTCGGGCTGAAACTGCGTAACATGCCTAAGGACGAAATTAGGCAGCGTGTGACGCGGGCGGCCCAAATTCTGGAAATAGAATTCCTGCTCGACCGTAAGCCTAAGGACATGTCGGGTGGGCAACGGCAGCGGGTGGCCATTGGGCGGGCCATCGTGCGCGAACCCAAGGTGTTTTTGTTCGATGAGCCACTGAGCAACCTCGACGCTAAACTGCGCGGACAAACCCGCATTGAACTTCAAAAACTTCACCGCGACCTCCAGGCCACCATGATCTACGTCACGCACGATCAGGTCGAAGCTATGACCCTTGGCGACCGGATTGTGGTGCTGCGCAATGGCGAGGTCATGCAGTACGACACGCCACTAGCACTCTATAACCAGCCCGCCAACCGCTTCGTGGCCGGATTTATTGGAAGTCCACCGATGAATTTTCTGCCCGGCCGAATCCTGATGGTTGGCGCAACCTTGTGTTTTCAAAGTGCGGGTAGTACGGTGCAGATTGGCCTTAACAATTCAATTCACTACGCTGCGCTGATACCGTATGAGGACCGTACCGTTGTGCTGGGCATTCGGGCAGAACACCTCATGGACCTAGTTATGAATGGGCAGCGCCCCTATTATTCACCAGATACACGTACTGTTTTAGAGGCCGTCGAACACATGGGTAGCGAGACCCTGGCTTACTTTACCCTCGAAGGTCAACGCTTTATTGCCCGCCTGTCCGGCGATACAGTGGTTGACATGAACAAGAGTATCCCTCTGTTCTGGGACATCGACAAAGCCCACTTTTTTGATGCGGAAACGGAGCAGGCTATCCGATAAGCACTAGTATAACCATCAATTGCTTATCTCCGCACCACAATGCGGACAGTGCCGCAGGACAGGCGCTTTCTGGGTTCGAATCTGCTCGGTAAAACCAGACACCAGAATACCCGTTGGCAGGGCAAACAGGCCAATGCCCATGATAGCCGCAAGCCCACCCAGCAGTTTACCAAGGGGCGTAATCGGGTGGATGTCTCCATAGCCTACAGTCGTCATAGCACTCACGCCCCACCACATTGTTGCCGGAATGCTGGAAAATTTATCAGGTTGAGCCGTGTGTTCAACGTAATACATAACACTCGACACAATGATGAGCATGAACACCACGAAGGCCATGCTGAGCACCAGTTCCTCTTTTTTGTCGCTCACCACTCGTTGAATCATGCGGAACGCGTGGGAATAGCGCGAGATGCGAAACAGCCGGAAAATACGAAACAGCCGAAGAATACGAACGATGGCCAGGTCGGTGGCGAAGAGTGTGAAATAGAATGGGAATATGGCCAGAATATCAATGATAGCGCCCATAGAAAGCATGTACCGCAATCGCCCCCAGAACCAGTGCCGGTACTTCTCGTTTTCAACGCAAATCCAAACGCGGAGCCCGTATTCGATGGTAAAAAAAATCACCGAAAATAACTCAAAGTCAGCGAAGAGCCGCTTAAACCGCCGGTCGTATTCTGGCACCGTATGGAGCACAATAGCAATGGCATTCAACGTAATGATGGTGATGAGCACGATGTTGAACACCAGACTGATACCCCGTCGTTTGCCCGAAGAGGTTTCCAGGATGCGGTAGAAATTTCGGCGAATTGATTGCATAACGGCCGGGAAGGAATACGACCCGCAAGCTACGTAACTGGAGGGAATTGCCGACTAACCAGCCAGGCGGTAATGCCGCACCGTGAGCAGTGCAACACCCGCTGCCACGACGGCCAGTGCACCCGCAGCCAGCCCAATGGTGGGGGCGGTTAGGTAAAGCAGCGCATTCCCGGCGAAGTACGTACCGGCAATGTCGCCCAGGTTCACAAACGCCATATACGTAGTGAACTGCGACCCTTCGACGCCCTTCCGGCATATACCCATCAGCACGGGCATCGCGGCCGCACTTACGGCAGGATCCATAAAATACAAAGCTACCAGGCCCGTCCGCGCTACGTCGCGCTGAATCCAGGCTCCCGACAGCAGGTTGAATCCGATGAGGTACACGGCCACCACGCCCAGCATGATCACCAGCAGCCGCCGTGCCCCAATGCGGTCGGCCAGGTAGCCACCTGTCAGGGCAATCACCGTTGCCACGACCATGCCGTAAGTCCCCGTCAGCACCGACACATCCGTGTCGAGCCAGCCGAGTTTATTGATGAGGTGGTGGTTATAAGCCCGCAGAAACAGGGCGTTGCTGGTATAAGCCAGGATGATGGTCCCGAACAGCAACAAACTTCGACGGGCGAACAGCCCTCGAAACAATTGGGTAAAGAGCCAGCGAAAATCGTGCGGTCCGTCGTTTCGGACGGGGCCGGGGCTTTCCGGTGGGTCGCCGGGCGCATTTGACGTAGTGAACGACTCCGATGATTCTGGACGAATGCGGGTTCTGCTCAGAAAGCTGAATATGTTTCCAGGCGAAGGCAGCAGCCGGTCGCCGGGTTGCTCACGGATGAAGGCCATCAAGACAACACCCGTTAATAAAAAAACAATCTGCAGCAGGGCAGCACCATGAAAACCGTATTGTCGTAAAACCGTGGCAAACACAGCGGCTCCAATGCCCGTTCCGACCAGAAAACCGGCCCGCATGAACGCATTTACCCGACCGCGTTCATCTTCAGGAATTACCGTAATGGCCATGGCATCGACGCTCGCATCCTGAATGGCCGCAAACACACTACGTAAACAGAACAGCCACGCCAGCGTCGTGATTTGTGTGACAGGGTTGCCCACAAATAACAAAATGCCCGACGTCAGCACCGTCATCAGCTGCGACCCTACGACCCAGGGTTTACGCCGGCCCATTGCTGACCCCTGAAACCGGTCGATGAGCGGCCCCCAGATGAATTGGAATCCCCAGGGCAAGCCAATGATAGCAATGAAGGAGCCAACAACATTGGGGCGGACGCCTTCGGCCGTGAAGTAATTGGCCAGAGCCGTTAGGTAGAAGCCCGACGGAATGCCCTGCATGACGTAGAGATAAAAGAAAACAGCGTAGCGCAGAGGCCGGCTCAGGCTCAATGTAAGCGGGTAGGAAGGCGGGGGCAGCACCGTTAGCATGCGTCGTGGAACATCACAACACCTGTACTGAGTGACGAATGATTATGTTTGGACAATTACTGAACTATACTGTAAAAAATCCGTTTATTTCATTGCATAACCCCGACAAACTATCTAAAATTGTCCGCGTTTTCTGCACAACAACCAATGGCCAAGCTCGTTTATTTACCGACCTTCTTTCATACGACGCCATATTGGTTTAGGTCCGTGAGGATCCTATAGCACTGCCTGCGTGGCAACCTCTTTTCATCTGTTTCCTTAACTTCACCTTTAACAATAACACGGATAGTGTGTCCGCTCCAGCGTCCCGCTCCGTATTGTGGCTCAGCAGCCGATCAAAAAAAGCCAATGATAACGCCCGAAATAGTCAACGATCAGTTCATTGTTCAGGTCGCTAACGAAAACCACCTCAAAC
>JAQBNX010000505.1 GCA_028288385.1 Spirosoma sp. | reverse complement strand
AGAAAATCTAGCCTGTTTTTTACTCCATGGCCGGGCAGTTAATGCCGTAATCCATTAGTATACCCTACCTGTAGGTACACTGTTACGTAACAAAAAAGCCCGGAACTGGACGCTCCGGGCTTTTTATCAATCACCATTCCTTAGTTGGCTTTCAAAACGTTCAAAAGCAGGTTACCATGAGGTACTATAACGGTTAGCTGCTCACCAGACCAGTTTGCGCCTTGACGCAAGTAGAATAGGCAACCCGCTTGTTTTTATCCCAAAGTGTCTATTTTTGTTTCAATAGCAACCCAGGCTCACATTTTCTCAAAACTATCTCCTTTACCAATCCCTATGAACACAACCATCGACCGGTCTATGAACTCTGCGGTCAATCCCTCACGGCTATTTCTGGCCAGTTGTTTCGCCCTGATTACTACGGCCTTTTCCTTTAGTATCAGGGCGGGTATTCTGCCACAGTTGGGCAAGGAGTTTAATTTAAGTGCCGAGCAGTTAGGCTTTATTAACTCCATGTGGTTTTTGGGCTTCCCGATCTCGATGATTATCGGTGGGTTGGTGTATCATTCCGTTGGACCGAAAATCATTATGACGGTCGCGTTTGTGATGCACACACTAGGTATTTTGCTCACCATCTATTCGGGCGGCTACACAGGACTGTTAATATCGACGCTTTTTATTGGTTTTGGTAATGGCTGCACCGAGGCCGCCTGTAATCCAATGATCGCCGACACCTACTCCGGTTCTAAGATGAACAAGATGCTGAGCCGATTCCACATGTGGTTTCCTGGCGGCATCTTTATAGGCAGTTTGATCTCTAAATTTATGACCGACGCAGGCTTAGGCTGGCAGGCACAAATTTGGATCATTATGATTCCTACGCTGATCTATGCGTTTCTATACTTTGGGCAGACATTCCCAACATCGAAAGTTGCCGGAGCCACCTCATTGGCCAGTAACTTTAAGGCGATGCTCACCCCTCTTTACCTGTTCATTTTCTGCTGCATGGCCCTGACGGCTATCAGTGAATTTGGTCCTCAGCAGTGGGTGGGGCTTATTATGAGTAAAAGTGGGGCTGCCCCCATGCTGATTCTTGCCCTGACGACAGCGCTGATGGCTATCGGTCGTTATTTTGCCGGGCCCATGATTCACCGGTTCGACCAAACAGGCGTGTTGTTAGGATCAGCCATTTTTGCTGCTCTTGGTATTTACTTACTCAGCACCCAAACGGGCGCCATGGCCTACGTTGCCGCCGTATTCTTTGCGCTTGGCGTATGCTATTTCTGGCCAACGATGCTTGGCTTTGTGGCCGAGAAAATTCCATTAAGCGGAGCGCTGGGTATGTCGCTTGTTGGCGGTGTAGGCATGTTTTCAACTTCTATCTTCCAGCCGATCATTGGCCGGTGGATTGATGGAGAACGCGCCCAGAGAGTATCAAGCGGCCTGAGCGGAGATGCCTTGGAACTGGCCGCTGGTCAGGCTACGTTAGCAAAGATGACGACCTTCCCAATTATTCTGATTGTGGCTTTCACCCTGCTGTTTTTCTTTATGCGCAACCGCAAAGCAGGCTCTGTCGATGAGAGCGTTGTGCTGGAGCAGCCGCAGTTATGAACCAGTTAGAACAGCGGCTGGCTGGGCCAGATCAATAAAAAAGTCCCGCTGTCTGTCGATGGCGTGACTTTTTATTGGTTTAAATTTTTTTCAGAATCCAGTGCTGGCCTTCAGTTCGTCGAGGTGTTGCTCCTTAGCCGCCTGACGGGTAGCAATGGCCGTGGGTGTCCAATAGCGGTGACCACCCAGAAATTTGATCTGGATATGGTTCCAGGCCCTTTCGTCGGCTACCATGTCTCGGGTTTTCAATTCATTGTAAAGCGTATGGGCAATTGGTTCAAAGTCGTCGCGGCCTAAATAGTCGAGGTCGGCATCGCACAGAATCTCCTCGAGTTTGGTTTGGGGAGTCTGCGGAATCTGTGTCGCCATGATCATGCCGCAAATGTCATTGATTTGCGCGGGCGTATAGCCAAAGTCGGGCAACACCCGCCGGACGTAGTCGCAGCCTACTTCTTCATGCCCTTTGTAGGTTGACAAAAAACCGACATCATGAAACAAGGCGGCCGTTTGGAGCAGATCGAGCGATTCGGCGTCCGTTATGCTCTCGGCCCAGGCAATTCGTTCGGCCGCTTCGACAACATCCAGAACATGATGCAGGCCGTGATAATAGAGCGTCGGCGAAAGTTCCGACCTTAATTTCGATACGATAAACTGCTTGGTATCAGCAAGATTCATGAACGCTGGATTAATCTTTTAGGCAGGAGCTGTGGGCCAATGTACTAAAAGAAAGCAGTATTTATATAAGAGAGGCATCATGAATTAACATTTGTTCCTATTTATGCCCCATCGCTACCCAAAATTTACTTGAAACCCACCTGCCGAACTTATACGGTCTGGCAGGTGGGTTTCACTGTTGAGGAGAAATTGGCTCCATGACCCCGAACACGATGCTTATTTGGTCTCGCTTCTGCGTTCTTCACGGCGTTCCTG
>JAQBNX010000495.1 GCA_028288385.1 Spirosoma sp. | reverse complement strand
ATACACTCGGGGTTAGTTATTTACAGACGCAGAATCCTACATATGCCCTAACGGCCTTCGATCAGGCCGGGCGGTTGTCGTTCAACCGCGATATTCAGGAAGAAGCGCAGTTTAACCACGCCAAGCTACAGGTAGACCAGAACAACGGCGCCGAAGCCGTGCGGGAACTAACTGCATTTTTAAAGCAGTACCCGAATAGCAAGTTTGAGAACGAAGCCAATGAACTGGTGGGTGAAGCCTATTTTGCCTCCAACAACTATCCGGCCGCCATTGCATACATTGAGGGACTCAAACGCCGGACACCGAAAATTAATGCGACGTATCAGCGACTGACCTTCAACCAGGGTGTGAACGACTTTAATGCCGAACGCTATCCGCAGGCTGTTGCCAATCTGGATAAGTCATTGAAGTTCCCGGTTGATAATGCCCTGCAGCAGGCAGCACAGTTCTGGAAAGCTGAATCGTATTCGGCCGGTAAGCAATACGATACGGCTATTCCGCTCTACGCCAGTATCTCCAAAAGCGGTTCAGGCGAGTATGCGACTAAAAGCCTGTATGCACTAGGGTATGCTTATTACAACAAGAAAGACTACACCCGTGCCCTGCCCTACTTCCGCGACTTTGTGAGTCGCGGGTCGAACGCAGAAGACCCAAATCAGGTTTCCGACGCTACGTTGCGGCTGGCCGATTCTTACTTTGCCGGAAAGCAGTATGACAACGCCATGCGTTATTACGATCAGGCTATTGCTCAAAACGCACCGGACAAAGACTACGCAGCCTATCAGAAAGCCGTTATCCTGAGCTACGTAGGCCGCGACGCCGAAGCAAAAGCCCAGTTTGATCAGGTACAGCGGCAGTACCCTAACTCGCGGTTCGTGGACGAATCGCTTTTCCAGACGGCCAACGTCGATTTTGAGCGGGGAGCGTATCAGGTTGCCATTGGAGGTTTCACCAAGTTAATTCAGACAAAGCCAAACAGTTCGCTCGTGCCTGCCGCGCTGCTGAAACGGGCTATTGCCTATGGCAATTTACAGCAATACGATCCGGCCGTGGCCGACTATAAACGCATTCTAAATGACTTTGGTGACTCGGAACAGGCCAAGAGTGCGCTGCTCGGTATTCAGAACACCCTGAACGATGCCGGACGCCCGGAAGAGTTTTCGCAAGTGCTGGGTCAGTACAAAAAGGAAAACCCTGGAAGTACCGATGTGCAGCGGGTGCAGTTTGAGAATGCCAAGAATATTTATTTCAACGAGAAATACCCACAGGCCATTCAGGCATTGCTGTCTTTTATGCAGGAATACCCAGCTAGTCCCGGTACGAACGAAGCCCGGTACTACCTCGCCGAATCGTATCGGCAGACTAACGATGCGGCCAATGCCCTGCACTACTACAACCTAATCGTCACCGACAATCGGTCCGACTTTCTGGTGCGGGCCGCCACGCGGGCGGCTGAACTGGAAACGAAGCAGAAAAACTACCCCCAGGCCATTCGTAACTACCAGGTCATCCTGAGCAAGGCCGATGGTAAAGCCGAACAAGTGGCGGCTCAGTTGGGGCTCATGGACACCTATTTTGCTTACCCAAAACTCGACTCGGCGGCTGCCCTGGCCCGCGAGGTGCTGACGGCCGGCAACGTAGTACCGGGTGCTCAGAACCGGGCTCAGCTCATGCTTGGCAAAGTAGCAATGGGTAAAAATGATTACAAAACAGCCCAGACCGACTTCGAGAAAACCATTGCACTGGCCAAAGACGTGAACGGCGCCGAAGCGCAGTACTACCTGGGCGACATGCTGTTCCGCCAGAAGAAGTACAAAGAATCCATTGCTACATTGTTAAAGTTCAACGAGCTGTTTCCAGACATTGAATATTGGAAAGGCAAAGCGTTTATACTCGTTGCCGACAACAACGTAGCGCTGGAAGAAATGGCCCAAGCTAAAGCCGTGCTCAACTCAATCATCGAAAACTCATCCGACCAAACCATCGTTGCCGAAGCGAAGCAGAAGCTGGCTGGGTTGGAAGCTAAAAACTAAAGATGAATGATGAATTAATAGGTGAATTTGTCCTGTCCTGTTATCACTCATCATTCAAAATTTGTCTTACATTCATTATGACAGTACGTCCCCTATTCACCCTGTCTTTTCTTTTCTTCTTTACCTCACTCCTTGCCCAGCAACAGCCCCGCCCAACGCGGCCAGCGAAAGAAGGCGAGGTAGATAATCAGGAAATCACCGTCGAAAAGAGCCGGAAGATCGAGTTACCGCCTGCCAATCGGCTTTTCAACAAGATTCCATCGGTCAAACCATCGGTAGAGCAACGCAAGCTTATTTACGAGTTTGAGGACCGAAAGCTCACGATCGGTGACCCGAAGATCAACACGCCCGTGCTGGCACCCGCTACGACCCAGGCCGACGAAACACCCGCCTATACCAACTACGTGAAGGTGGGAGCCGGCAATTACAGTTCATTCTTGGGCGAAGGATTTGTGGGCTATAACGCCTTGTCGAACCTGGCGCTGGAAGGTTCATTGCGGCATCTTTCATCGGCAATTGGCCCGGTCGATGGAAAAAATTCTGCCCAGAGCGACACGCGGCTACGGCTGACGGGTAAGTACCTGACAGACGCTTTTAAATTTCAATCGGATCTGGGTTTCGACCGTAACGCCTACCGGTTTTATGGCTACAGCCGCGAGTACGCTGCGAGACCGGGTTTCAACCCCGATGCCCTTAAGCAACGGCTGAATACGGTCAACTTCAAACTCGGCATCGAAAACGCCAACACTGAAAACGCTATTGACTACTCACTTCGCACGGGTATCACCAGCCTGCGCGATCTCTTCAACGCGTCTGAAACCGACTGGGCCAGCAATTTTGCCGGTTCGCTGGGCATTACCGACAATGTATTTGCCCTGATAGCCGCCGATGCCTACGTAACGCAGCGCACCGACGGGCCACTCGTAGACAACCGCAACCTGTTCCGGGTAAAGCCAACGTTTAAATACACGTCTCCGCTGCTCACCGTTACGGCGGGTTTGAATGCCGTTAATGAAACCGATCGGGACGCCAATGGCAAGCGGCCGGGGCTCAACAATACGCGGGCATTTCCAGTGGTCGACATTGACGTAGCGCCGGTTACAAACATCCACTTTTTTGCCGGTGTCGACGGCGATATTAACCGGAATACACTCCGATTATTCCTGACGGAGAATAAATGGCTTGCGCCGGAAGTCATGTTAAGGAACACCATAAAGTCGCTCGATATTTATGGCGGCTCGAAAGGGGCACTGGGCGGTGGTTTTTCCTACGAAGGCAAGCTATCCTACGCCAAATATCAGAACTTCGCTACGTTCAACAACAGCAAACCCGACACAACCAAGTTCGCAATTCTATACGATGGTGGTATCTCGCGGGTGCTAACTATCTCCGGTCAGTTGGCCTATGCGCAGAAAGATAAGTTTCGGTCGACGCTTAAAGCCGACTTTTTTCGGTACGATCTTAACCAACTTGCTGAAGCCTGGGGACGACCACGCCTGGCCGGAACCTGGACAAACTCCTACATTCTAAACAAAAAATTATTCATAACCGCCGATTTGTATTTTTACGAGGGGATCAAAAATCAGAATTTAGTAACCAACGTCACTTATACCCTGAAACCCATCTACGATGCCAATGTTAAAATTGACTATTTCCTAGGCAGGCAAGTATCGGCCTTTGTGTCGCTGAATAACATCTTCGGGCAGAACTACGAACGGTATTTGTATTATAAACAGCAGGGGCTTAACTTTCTCGGAGGAATCAGTTATTCGTTCTGACCGACCGCACCCTGCCATGGCTTCCGTAAATGACTACCTCAAAAAACTGCTGTATCAGTACGAATGCATCATCGTACCGGAGCTGGGGGCTTTCCTTACCCACTACCAGGCAGCATCTTTTACGGAATCGAGCGGTTTGTATTTGCCACCACGCAAGCGCGTTGCCTTCAATGAAGCCCTGCGTTTAGACGACGGTATTCTGGTTAACTACATTATGCTCC
>JAQBNX010000770.1 GCA_028288385.1 Spirosoma sp. | reverse complement strand
GTTTGATAAAACGTGCCGTGTTCTTATTGTTCCACCCTGCTGTCTTAATTGCACGCCCCGGCGTTTGGTCGCCCCTAATGTATCCTTTGCGTGCGGGTGCTGATCTGCATCTGCTTCCTTTCATGTTCAGCAAAGTCGGCTAATAGATGGCTATCATCGACGCGGGTGTACGTGACACGGCAGCTTCTGCCTTTAGATTTGTATGGAAGTTGTGCAATGTTATAAAGAGTAAGAAAAGACCCGACTGCCTTTGTAACCGGGTCTTTGAAATGAACATGAAATGATCAATTAAGCACCTTCGTTAGGTCTATCCGTATCCTCATTACTGTCCCTCTCAGATGCGTAGGTAGAAGCGCGGGTGGATGTCTTACCACCGGAAGCATATATTCTGTTGATGTCGGTATTGAAAGGTTTCCAATTCCACAACGATGGAGATACTACTTGATCCGTTGACATACTTTCCAAGTAGTTACTTGCAAATACTTTCATGTGGTAATGTATTTTATATGAACATTCTGAAGCCAATTTACTATACCTTCTGAAATTTTCAAACCCGTAAGGTCTTCAATCCATAGAAATTGTCCCATAGAGTTGATTTCTAAAAACACCCAAGTACCATCAGGTGACACTATGAAATCAAGTGCCCCATAATTTAATTTTAGTTCACTCATAAGTTGAGCTACTTTCCAGCGTATGTCTTTGGGTGGTTCAATCGGGTAATGGGGTGTTTGCGGTAAGTCATATCTACGCCAATCAACCTTGGCTTTAGATGATTTTTGGGAGTCTATTTTGCATACGAAGTGCTCGTCACCAACGACGGTATACCTCACCTCAAAATCTTTCTCTATGTACTTTTGTAATACTATGGGATTTTCTGAAGAATCACCAAAAAACGCTAAGTCTTCAGAATTTAATTTGTTGACGTACAGGCCCTTATATGAACCATCAGGAGTTTTGTAAAACTCTTGATTCATTAACTTCATTACCACGGCACCATGAACCAACGCGAAGCTAAGTAGCTTTTCTTTGTTGTTAGATACTATGGTTGCAGGTAGCGTAAAACCTAATTTACGGGCTACTTCGCTTTGAAGATATTTATTTTCAGCCTTGTATGCGTTTCTGTAGAAGTTTAGCCATTGAACCTGTTTCAATGAAGTATATAAGCCTGTAAGGGTTTTGTTCCACTCGCCCCGCCAAATTTTAAAGTCTGTTTCTGTATTATTGGCTTCTTCTAAAAGTAGTTCAACATAGGCCCGCCGCATCCATACGCAAGATATGTTATCACTTATAAATGAATTGCAAGGGGTTCCTATGTCCCATGTATTCCCATCATATGAGATAGTAGTTTGCTTTAACGATGATACATCCAAGTTTAGTCGTACATACGGAAGACCAGAGATTTGTATTTTACTGGCCACGAAGTCAGCATGAATATCGTTAGCGTCAGATAGAATTAGAATCATTATGGATGTACAACATTTAATTGAACACTAAGTTAGATCATGCTTAACTTAATGTCTAGTCAAATGTAGCAGCTCCAGTCAGCAGATGAAGCATCTAAAAAAAGGAGGTTTAGTCAGGTTGTTAAATCTGTATCCGTGCCAGTACATCCAGGACGCGGATGATTTCATCGGCCGTCCAAAGGCCTGGCCGCTTTAAGCGCCGGTAATAGGTTCCCCTGGGGAGTCCGGCCTGATCGTGTACCAGGCTAATAAACTGGCTGAGGGGTTTGAGCCGGTTATTAAGATTTATCTGGGCTTCCCTAAAACTAATTATTGACTGTTTATCTTCCTCGGTGCCTTTTGCCTCGATGATGCCTTCTTTTTCTTCTACAGTCAGTGAACGATGACCTAACCGCTTGAGGTAGATCGAGCCGGGAGATCCCGAGAACAATCGTTCTTCTGCTTCGCCTTTTAGCTCATCTACTTTTCGAAGTGTTTCTAAATACCGCTCGGCGGCATGTCGAATTGCCAGGTCAGATTCCAACGCCATTTCATCATCTGCTTTGATTAGGGGCGAATCTAAGAATAAAGTTTCCATCAGGGGGATGTTTGGTTTCTTAGTTCAACGTAAAAGGACTTGATCATGGCCAGGATACAGACGGCCGAGAACTCGGCTGAGTGAACGGGCCGGTAGACCCGGATGGCATCGGGGTACATAAGCCGCCGGTTGATCTGGCTCAGGCTCTCGATCAGCGACGTCGTATCTAGCGCTTCTGCCGGATAAGCGGTGTTACACTCCTAAATGGTACGATTGCGACCACAGGTAGCCGCTGTCGACTCGCGGTAGATCTGCCACCAGGCTTTGACCATCCGACGGATGTGTTCTGCCAGATGGTCTCTGAAGCTGGCCGGCACTTCTAAAAAAGGCCCGGCGCCTGGCCAACTCAACCTCAACCGAGTTGAACAGGATTTTGATACGGACGGCTTCAGTCATAGCAAGGGACGAATAACTAAGAATGGTCTCATCGTGAATTGCGATCCACTCTGGATCAGATATTGCCCTGAGCCTTATGGAGGATAATAGAAAGCCGGTGTCTTGGAAATGACACCGGCTTAACAAGAGGTTTAATCTGTGAACAGGGTAGCCTGTTGGCCTTCGTTAGGTGTAATTGGAATATGACCCTGTACCTCTTTAAATACCCCACGCTGAGCGTACAAACTGAACTGCACGACCTCATTTACACCGGCACTATAATCGCCTTCTGTATGCGATTTGCGGAGGTAAGCTCTTAATGGGTGGCAACGGGGAAACTTCAGATTAGCCCGGTGGACCAACTGCTCCAAATGGTTGCCGAAAGCGGCCGGGTCTTCCACCGTTTGGCATTCAAGCTGTTTGACTTGCTTGCCCACGTACTCCGTAAGCCGATTCCTGCTGTTGTGAGAATTGGTAATTTTAGCGAAGAACATCGTTGTAAATGGTTAGGCGGCATGGAATGCCTGTGCTTGTCGAGGTAATTTTTTGATGCCCCATGAGGAAGGCACGAAGCCCGTACGCTGCACACCTTTTAAAAGTCCCTGATACTTTTTGCGACCGCCTTCGATGCACCCACGAGCCGCCGATGCTTCAAAGTAAAACACCTCATAGGGAGCCTGTTTCTGTACGCCTAAAATCACAAAGCGTTTAGCTCCCGGCGTCCCATCCAGATAGAAAGCGGCCTGTCGATCATACGCATACTCTTCACAGCTTTTGAGGAATTCCCCATACGAGCGCGCGCTGGTGGTCTTTAGATCGACAATCAACTCGTTCTCGGCCACCCAGATATCTGTCTGCGCCTTGCAGGGTAGGCCCGTTACTTTATCATCCCAGATACGCACCTGCTCTACTTGGGCAGTTTCGAGTACGTTTAACAAAAACTTGTTGCGAAGGGCCGATTCATGCATGGCTTTCAACTGCTTCTGCATCGCCGGACTTGCATCTTCCGGTAGTTTTGACTCCAGCAACTGGGAGTGAAAGAGCGTACCAAAGATGCGGGCTGCACCGGCTAGCTTAGGTGCTTTATTGCTAAAAAGAAGCTGGCGAAACTCAGTCAGATCGGAGTTCGCGTAACGGGACATTGTGCGATAAGACATGGTTAGAATGGGAGAAAAAGGTTGTGGGTAAGGGGTGCAATCAGGAATCACGCCCCTCCCGGTTCGATGCGTTATTTAGAAGGAGTAAAACCAAAAATCTGGCTGTACAAAGGCGTTACCGTAAGTGACGGTCTGGTATATACGTAGCCTAACCACTCGATACATTGGCTCGCTTCCTCGACCGACATAGCTGGCCCTTCCGTACCGCCCTCCTCGTCGGTTCCCGTCAGCAAGGCAATACCATGAATCGGCCCGTAACCATTAAAGCAAAAGGCGTGGGGCTGGGGCTCCAGATACAGGGCCTCATCGTCCACCGTCAGCGAATCACCGTTGTCCTGACGGGCGCATACGTCAATCATCCGGCAGTCAAGGAGCCGGTACATGTCGCTAAGTGTGCCGGGACTATCAATAGCCTCGACGGTCTTAGCCTGTGGGTCGATCTTGATTAGTCGCATTTTATTAAGTTTTGATTACGGATTAAAGATAAGCACTTTTTACATTAAATAAAACTAATAGTAATCCATTTAATGTAATTATTTCACACTGTAGAACCTTTGACCGAGTAAGGCCGTACTGCTAGAAATTATCTGTTTTGATTACAATTTTGGCAGAGGTCAGCTACTATTGGCTGGCCTCTCTTATTTGGTGGATGTAGCTCAGGTCGCTAACCGGCCGGTTCGCTAACTACCTTCACGTTGTCGGCCGACACGCATTTAATGCCGGGGTACCGGTCGGGGTCAACCTTCACGAGTCCGCCAGGTGTGAAGCCTTTCACGGTCGCTTTGTAAGAACGGATGTATATATCCCACTTGTAAATGCTGACGATCACCCGGCTACCTTCTGTGATCTTTTTCATGACGACTGCGATTTATGTGCCGTTTGTTGGTGTCATTTCATCTTAGTCAGGCTAAAGTTTCTTAAAGTATTTGCTGTAGTTGCTCAGGGTCTTTAAGCCATTGGACATACTGCTCACTGCTTAGCCCTAAATAAGTTGCCAAGGGTAAACCCGAATTGCCTGTGTGCCACCGATCAATATAGTCGTCTATCTGATCGGCTTGAGCAATACCATTTTTCCAGTCTTCAACAAACGTGTTCATTTTAGTTGCCAATGGTTATCAATCAACAGAAAGTAATAAAGAAGCCCGCTCACCAACGAAACCGTTTTTTAAATAGTCAGGTAGCGAATCGACAAGTTTTCTGTACGGCTCCGATCCCATACGGTCGAGTATATATGTCTCGTGAATGAGGCTGACTGCATGTACTTTTTCGGTCAGCCGAACGTGCAGGGCGGCGGCTTCGGGCCCGCTCAGGCGCCTGGCTGGAAGGTCGCCTTTCAGACGGTACTGCATTAGCTCTAGAAAGGTATTACTTTCATCCGGACAGGCTGGCCCGTACTTTCCATTCTGCGCCCACTGGCGGAGTAGCTTCTCGATCACTTCGGGGTTAGCCAGGTTGACTTCATCGACGGCCAGCACTGCGCGGGCTGAAAACAGCACGGCAAAATAAGCCTGGGGGAAAATCCAGCTTAATGAACTGTTTAGGTAGCTTCGATTGAAACAAACGGGCTTGATGCGAAGCGCAAATTCGGCGCTCCATGCGTTTAAGAGCATCTTGCTGACTTCGGTCGTTCGGGGATTGGATGTGGTCAGAATCATAAAGGAAATGAGTTTGGGGACCGGTCGCTGACGGTTCGCCGTTGCGACTATCACAGCACAGGCTGCCCTGCTCAGCGACCGGAACCGTTCGGATAAATCAGGCTTCACCGCTACCAATCTGATAGACTTCTTCGACGGCTCCCCGTACTTGGTCGAAGGTTACGCCTTCGGGCAATTCTTCGACGGCCTCACCCTGTAAAAGCGGGTTGTAGTAATTGAAGGACGTTTTGACACTAGCAATGTCGGTTAGGGTCTCCTGCCGGAAAATCTTTACCTCCTGCGAAAATTGCTTTAACTCGGCTGACTTTTCCACGCTTGCCATCTTGTAGCTAAACGTGCCGATATAGTACACGCCTTTAGGCGTAATCTTGGTGTTCTCCTTCTTCTCGGCCACGGCGGTAATAATTACGTCGGCCAGCGTTAGATCGTCGTAGTACAGCGGTTCGATCAGGCGGAAGATATTATCCACTGAATACCCATGAAACAGCACCGACGAAACACAATCCTTCTCGTCAATAAAGAAAATTTCTGCCCAGTTCTTCGTACCCATGTTCAAAATACTATCATTGAATATGCGCCATGCAATGGGCTGAAAGGTGAGCATGCGGCCTAATTTTTCCGTCCCGTTGATGTTAAAAACGCCTTCCTTCGCGTCAAAACGGTACTGGCGGGGATGGCCTTCCAGATACTTGTATTTGTTAATGACTTCGCCCGTTTGCTCGTGAACGGTCTGGTAAAGTTTCAGAAATTGTACGTTGGTTGCTTCGCTGGCTGCGGGTACTGCGGGGGTGGTTGACTTTGCCATTGTAATAAACTTGGAAAGGGGAAAAAGGGTGGCCGGAACTTACCCCGTCCGGCCTTCGGGGTCATTAATCAGGCAATCACAAGCCGGTCAATGCGAAACGAACGAATGCCGCCCGCTTCAACATCGAAGTAGCGAATCACTAAGGGCTTATCGGTGGCTGGGGCGGGACGTTCCCCAATGGCTACGCGTCGGGATTTATCGTCTTTGATATAAGCGAACTCGGTAGGGCCCGCCTGCATCCGGTTCAGTAGCTTAACAGTGGCCCACGCTTGGGACTGCGCCTTTTTAAAGGGTAGCTGGGTGGTACGCACAATCTGCCACGCCAACGTAGCGGCTTGCTGGCGAATAGTCGGGGCGGGTGCAGAAGTTGCTGGGTTCATGGGGTAAAGAGTAAGGGGATAAGAAAGAACCCAGACACAAGCCCGCTGGGTCGTCGGGCTTGCATCATCAGTAATAGTTCTGCACGACGTGTTCAATCATTTCGTCGTACATCTGGGCCGTGATAGCCACTAAAGGAATCTCTACGCCGTTAAGTCTGACTTTAGTAATCTCGACCTCTGGCCCATCACCGGGATAATCGCGGGTGGCGGGTTCGCCGGGGGTGTACTTGAAATCAAAATCGAAGGGTACTTCCGTTGCCAGTATCATGTCCGTATCTGCTTTGATTATAGACTAAAGATACAATTAATTTACATTAAATGAAACTATAAATAACTTATTTTTTGTAAATATTTAACTTAAAAAGGGGGTAGTTAGCCCCCTGTTCTGACGTTGCCTGCTACTAGAGGCGCACTTTCTTTTCCCTTTCCAACATTAATTAAAAGACCTCCGATTGGAGTGTTTCAGGAGTCAGGTATCCGTCAGCAGCATCTTACGCCGTTCATCAAATTCGGTTCGATCCATGAAAATATCCACCAGGTAGGTGAATACGTTTGGCGTAGTTGATTTAGCTGATCGCTTATTTGTTGAAACGTTTCGAACAACATCGGCAACTGATCGCTGGGGTTGCCCGGCCTACGAAGTCGGCCGATTTAAAGGCAGAGTTTGAAACTGCTATCTTGTTTTTATCCCCTTTCCCACGTTTTATCCGAATTCCCTATTCCGTACAGTTAGGGGTGGTTTATGCCTAATAAACCTCGTGGCCGTAGGACACGAAAAAAGGCTCACCCAATGGAAAAGCCTTTTTTGATCTCACTTCATCAACAAACTAAAATTTTTAAGTTCTGGAGGCTTCAAGTTGCTTCGGCGACAGTCCGCGGCTCCGCTCCGATATCAATCCGGGGGCCGTATGGATAGTACGTAAATTAGCCTATCCCCAGCCAAGCAACCCTAACTTGACAAGTAGTACCTTTGTAAGCCTTGATAATCAAGGCTGTTGAAAATAAAAATGGGGATAAATAGGCTGCTCTGGATAGGGTAGCCTATTTATTTTGCCCTTTACCAGCCCGGTGGCGTCAGCAATAGCGTAGCGGGCCACCTGCTTACCTAGCTGGGCCCATTTCTAGGTTTAATCCATTAACATAACGTGTAATATAAAATATACTCTGGAATAGTACTATCAACTCTTTGTCAAACGTGACGTCTTATAAACTCAGTTATGTTGATTAACTAATTTTACGTATCAAAGAACAAATTGCATTATGGCGTACAGTTTCAAAATGCGTTTTTGCAAAGAAACAGAGAATATACTCATTGATTAATGGCTATAACTACTCATATGTAACTATGTGAACGTGCCTTTAAAACAAAACAAATAGCTTTACATAATTTATGTATAACTTATTTACAAAGAATTATATATTCATAATATTTAAGTATAAATATAAATTTTAGTCTATTTTATATTTGTTAAGTACCATTATATAAAAGTGTGTTTATCATTGCACAGGAACTATGGGAATTCGTAACTGCTACAGCGTAATTGTGTGATTATAACTAACTGTCTTATGCAGGCTATTTAATTCTTTTACAAAAGTTTCAGTAGCATTGGTAATTTACAAAGCGAGTATCTCAAATTGGATCAGACATTAATCTTTTCTTTAACCATTGATCAGCCATGAAGTGTAAAGAGATACTTCTGATAATTATTCTGTCCTCTGTAAATGCAACGTTTCTATCTGCTCAGCAAAGTAATACGGTCCGCCGTCGCGGTGAAAATGGGAAGAGGTGGTACGCCACTGCTGCAATTCAGTAAATAGTATTCAATGTGTGATATTAATTTTTCAAACAGTCTAGCCCATGAAAAAAACAGGCGTTTTCCTATTGCTAATTTCTATATTCTCTTGTAACACAGAAAAAGACATTACAGACACATTTAGTACGGTAGACAAAGGAGCTCGAAAAGGCTACAATCCTAAGTGGATTCCAAACGCTGTTGATGAATCTATTGGGTCAGAGCCCGAACAGAAAGAAGGTGTGTTACACTTTAAAGATGCAGACTCCTTCTTGAAAGAAGCAGAAAGGTTAAAAAATATGTCTGTAACAGACAGAATAAATTATACTAAATCGATAAATTTCAAGTCACTTCTATCAATATATAATGAGATCGAGATTAGTATAAATCAAGCTGTGAAAGAAAAAAACAAGAAAAGTTTTGACAATTTACTAGAGTACTATAAACTTTTTGTAAAAATTGATGTAGACAGCTCACTAAAATATAATATTTCTGATGAGGTAAAAGCTTCTTTTCTAAACGAAGAGGGATTAGTTTACATCGGTAAGATGTTATATTTCTACACTGATAACCAGCAACAAATAATATTTGACGGTGACAAGAAAAAAATAAATACTGTATCAGATGCTGTTGAAGTGATTGATTACAGAAAGATAATAAGAGGTGCACGTGTTGGTGCTGGTCCTATTGACTGTCCAGCTGGTATGGCTATAACTTTATATGCACCGGGTGTACCAGCTATTTATAGAGACAAGTTGGATGTACAATTATTTGTTAATGTTGTCTCCATGCCAAATGGATTATATTCGAGTGGTGCTTTTGGTAAAGCGTTTGGAAGACCGCAAGTGAAGAACGGGTTTCCTTTCTTTTATTGGCAAAACGCTTCCAGTACACATAGCTTGTACAGTAGATGGACTCTTATTGGACAACCACCTTTTCCAGAGGCTTTAAATGTTCAAGAGGAAGATTATCTTTTTAGTGAAACTTCCGCGGTTATTGAACATCTCAGTCAAAGTATCGGTTTCTCTGATCGTCCTTCTTCTAGCGATATTTATTACTACTTTAGTTTTCCCGGAACCGGTTATTACAAAGGTGGATATACTCCAAGTGGTATACCAATGTCATGTCCGTAGCATTGATAACTTTAAGGTATTATGTTGAAAGTTCACACATATATAAAAGGCGGACGGATTACTCTTTGGGTAATTGTAGTAGTGGTTGCTCATTCGTTTACGAATTTGAGTCAGGCACAATTTCAAATAAACCCAGCAGTTAGCTTTATACCCAGTCATCAAAAAAACGTCAATAATTGGGGGGCATCACTTAGTAATCGTTACTTTTTTAATCCACATTTAGCAACAGGTATAAATATACGATACTCGCCTGACATACGGTTACTTATGTTAACTGGTCAGATAGAGTACTTCTTTAACACAAATCATTCGTTACATCCGTACGTTGGCGTTGAAGCAGGATTGTACCAAAAGTACAAACTTGAATTAAGTGAAGCTAACTTATCCTCTTTAGGAATAGGGCTTAAAGTAGGGTTTCAATACGCTGTCTCATCTTCGTTTGGATTAAACTTCGATATCAGTCGTCATACAGCAGAGCCTGCTTACTATCGTTACCGTGAAGAAGCTCTCTTAGTTAATGCTGGGGTTTTCTTCACTCTCAAAGGCAAAAAATGAGCGAATGAGTGTGTTCTCTGCAAGGTGTTGCTGCAATCAAAAAACGCAATTATAATATATTTTTGAGTTGTCCTGAATCTTGTGATAATCTCTTAACATAACACCCGGGATAAAACAAAACAAATAGCTGATTATCATAAATTTAGCTTGTTTGCGAACTTACCTTATTCGCTTCAAAAGAGCGTGAACCGTCGTATGGTGCCAGGCCGATCCGTACCGGAGGGTGGGTATCTGACGACGGTTTAGCTCATCCCGAATAGCCCGTATCGTGGCTATACCCTGCTGCTGCATCTCCTCGATGGTGGGTCGAAGTGCCTGGGCAAATCTGGTTGATTCTTTGCTATTATGCTGGCCTAAGGCTGCCCCATGCTGGCCCAGCTTCACCCCGCGCCGTTTGGCCGCTTGTAGCGCATCTTTGGTGCGGATACTGATCTGTTCCCGTTCATGCTCAGCGAAGGCCGCTAACAGATGCACCATTAGCTTGTTGGCGTGGGGATTATCTACCGCTTTGAAATCAACCCGGCTCTCCATTAGATTGGAGATGAAGGCCACGTGCCGACCCAGCCGGTCAAGCTTGGCAATGATCAGCGTCGCTTTCTCTTTCCTGCATTGGGCCAAAGCAGCCAATAGCTGGGGCCTTTGATTTTTCTTACCGCTCTCAATCTCGGTAAAGTGGGCGGTAACTTGGTAGCCTTCCTGTTGGGCGAATAGGCGCACGGCCTCCTGCTGAGCTTAGCCCAGACCACTTTTACCCTGGCGGTCGGTGGAGACACGATAGTAAGCGATAGCCGATTTCATAGGGGCAAGATAGCCAGAACAGCCTTATTTGTCACACTATATACGACCGTTTATAGTGTGACAAATCGATTATTAGAAAGACAAACCTTGGTCTTTTAGTAGCACTATTATCATCAATAGCATAACCAGGTAAGTCAGTCGGCCACATATTTACACCTTCCAAAAACGGGATTGCATTATGGCGTACAGTTTTAAAATAACAGCTTTTAAAGCAAAGTAATTATACTCAGTCACTATTAAGTATCATTATCAAGTGCAAGTGATACATAAATGCTTTTAAAGCAAATCAAACCACTATAAATAGTTTAAGCATAATCTACTAAGTAATCTTTTTGTATATGTTAACATTAAAGTGTTATATAAATTTTCTAATAATTTATATGATCAAATTACCAAACAGTATAAACGCGCTTACCATTGTATACATTTTCCTAACGCATAAACTATCTAATCTACCTGTAAAATAATGGTCCGAATTTGTATAAGGTTGATCATGAAGATGTTACTCATGGCGAACTATGTACTATTTGGTAGAGCTACCCTAATTAAACCTAATCATTTAACTACTTTTAGTTTTAAAGTCATGACAAAGATTTACAGATTATTCCGACCTGTTACCCTGCTCCTGATCTGCTTAATTACAGCATTAAGTTGTAATGATAAAATACCTGGGGTTCAAGATCCAAATTTTTCTTCGCTTCGGGAAGGTACTATCCCCGAAGCATTTAATCATAATCAGGTAGGCAACTTAGTTTATACGCACCTTAAATATTATGCTACGACGATTAATTATCATAAGTATATACCAGAATCGTACCAAGACAAGTATGAAGAGGAGTTTGCTAAGCTTAAAAGTAAATATGATAAGGAAAAATGGACTTCTGGTCAAACAATTAATTATCTAGTTGATCAGGGATATTACACAAAGAAGCAAGCAGCGAAGCTCTTAGATCAAAATGACAAGTTACTTAAGCACTTAGAAAAGCACCCTGATAAAGCTATCCATCAGAAATGGGCTAAAGATCGTGAAAATGAAATTGCGGCTGATCCTGAACTTTCATACAAAGAAAAGAGTCAGTTATTAGACGAAAGAGCCGCCGTTCATCAAGCCCTACGTTATAAATTAGAGATGATGCCTGAAGAGGCAAAAGCCGATAAAGGAGGGAGAGTAGCAGCTAGTTCTTGTGGATTTTGGGAAAAGTTAGCCTGTTGGACAGGTTATGTAACGGGGTTAAGCGGCTTATCAGGTCAAGCGTCCGGTATCGCAGCAGTATTTATCCACTCTAGTACTAGTAGATTCGTAACTAACTTCACGGGAATTGGAGCAGCAATTGGGGTTATTGTAGGAACTGTTGCAGCTATCAATAATTGCCAGTGCGACATGAATTCTTGTGACGTTTCAGAAGGACTTAACTTTGAGTATGCCTGTTACACACGGGGTAATCCCCTGTTATTTCAAGCTTGGGGATATGGTAATATTACTCCTAACCAATTTGAATTTCAATTTTATAGA
>JAQBNX010000466.1 GCA_028288385.1 Spirosoma sp. | reverse complement strand
TTCACGGTTGATTTGCCCATCAGGGGTATGGTTCGATCGGGGTGGAATCCAACAACGCGGTTAGCGATACGCCGGAGACTGGGCGTACCCAGCACGCCGTTCCAGGCCCACGGAACGAGGGACGCCAGGCCAGACAGCCGGGCGAAGTTGGCAATCAGCCGTGACCGGATCGGTACGCCGTTGGCCTCGTAATAATGCTGTAAAAACTCGGCTTTCAGCTTTGATACGTCGACATTAGACGGACACTCGTTTTTGCAGCCCTTGCACGAGATGCACAGGTCATACACTTCTTTAATTTCTTCGTGGTCGAAACGGTTTTCCTTTGGTGAGTGCGTCAGCATCTCACGCAGCACATTGGCCCGCGCCCGTGTTGTGTCCTTTTCGTTGCGGGTAGCCATATAGCTCGGACACATGGTTCCGCCCGAGGCCTGTGTTTTGCGGCAGTCGCCTGAACCGTTGCATTGCTCAGCGAGCTGAAGTACGGTTTGGTCTTTGTAGCGGAAGTACGTCTTGAATTCCGGGGTTTGCTGGCCGGCTTCGTAGCGCAGGGACGTATCCATGGGGGGAGTCTCCACAATCTTGCCGGGATTGAAAATGCCGTCCGGGTCCCAGGTATGCTTAATCTGCCGCATGAGGTCGTAGTTATGCGGGCCCACCATTTGGGGAATAAACTCGCCCCGCAGCCGCCCGTCGCCGTGCTCGCCAGACAGCGACCCATTGTATTTCTTAACCAACGTAGCAATTTCTTCAGCAATCATCCGGTACTGCTGGTGGCCCTCCTGGGTTTTCAGATTGATGATGGGCCTGAGGTGTAACTCGCCCGACCCGGCATGGGCGTAGTGGACTGAGTGCATCTTATGCTTTGTCAGGATCTCGTTAAACTCACGGATGTATTCTGGCAGGTCGCGCACGTCGACGGCTGTATCCTCAATCACGGCAACTGCTTTCTCATCGCCGGGTATATTTCCCAATAAACCCAATCCTGCTTTGCGGAGCGTCCAGATTTTTTTAGTATCATCGCCAAAGAGCAGCGGATAATGATAGCCTAAGCCAGCCTCTCGCATTTCGGCTTCCATCTGGGCCGCCAACTGCTCTATTTCAATGCGCGTATCGCACGAAAGATCGACGACCAGAATAATAGGAAAATGGTCGGACGGGGTCTTTTGAACGAAGAAGCTGTTCAGGCGCTGTTCAGGGTTGGTGTCCGCTCGTTCCAGAATGATGTCGTCAATGAGTTCGACGGCGTATGGTTTATACTTCAGAGCAACGAGCGTAGCCCGCAATGATTCATCTATTGAGTGGCAATGCACACAAACCAGCCCGTTTTCTTTTGGTGGCAGTGGCACCAAACTGAGTTTGATCTCCGTCAGAAAACAAAGCGTACCCTCCGATCCGGCAATAAATTTAGCCAGATTAAACGGCTCTCCTCCAGTAGTAAACGGCTCCATGTCCAGCAGCGCATCGAGAGCATAACCGGTATTGCGCCGTTCAATGGTCTTCTTAGGGAAGTTGCGCCGGATTTCGTCCTGATTAGCCGAATCAGCGAGGATGGTGTTGGTTTTGAGCAGGATTTTGTCAGCTAATGTTGCGCTCCCATTACGCCGGCTGGCTTCACTTACTGCTTTGGTGAGGTCCCAGCCGCTCATAGGGCCAAATTCTGCTTCTGAGCCGTCGGCCAGCAAGGCCTTTACCGACAGGGTATGTTCTCGGGTGGCCCGATAGACCACTGAGTTAGAACCGCAGGAGTTGTTGCCAACCATGCCACCAATCATGGCACGATTAGCCGTTGACGTTTCTGGCCCAAAAAAAAGGCCATAGGGTTTCAGTGCCTGATTCAGCTCATCACGAATGACACCGGGCTGAACCCGAACCCACCGTTCTTCAGGATTTATTTCCAGAATATTGGTAAAATGCTTCGATACGTCAACAACGATGCCCTTCCCTACTACCTGCCCAGCCAGTGATGTACCGGCCGTGCGTGGGATTAGCGATGTCTTATGTAGATTGGCAAACGCAATCAGCCTCTTTATATCATCGACCGTTTTGGGAACGGCGACCGCAGCCGGCATTTCCCGGTAGGACGAAGCATCTGTTGCGTATACTATTTGGTGCGTAGAGTCGGTAAAAAGGTCACCCGATAACTGACCTGCTAACACATGAAGGTCTTCTGCATTCATAAAAGGGCGAGACTAGCCAGTGACTGGCGATGCTACGTCTAATCTCAGACAAAATTAGCTGTAAAGAATACAAGTTTTTTGTTAGAGCCGTTCAAAAGCCTTGATCGCATTTTTTATGGTAAAAATTATGCTTTGATAGCTGTGATGCAAACGCAAGCATCTGATTAATAACGTACTATTTATTGAACGAATTGATATAGTTTAATAAATATAATATGTTTTAACAATAATTATGATACGATATTGACTTGGATTAACATGATTTTAACAATACTAGATTTGTATTTTCGATGTTGCCTGATGTAATTTGCTATTGAATAACGCTTAAGTTCTGTTATTTCTGATTAAGTTGCTATTAATCAATCTAATATCAGCCAATGTTTGAATTTTGACTGATAATGTAAACGTATACTTTAAATACTTCTAATCGTTTTTTCACTTTTTATTGTAAACCTATGATAAACAAATCCTACAGAATAAGTTGTCTCGGCAGTTACGTAGGTCAGGCTGGGCCATCACAACTCCAGCCATTCGTTCAAAAGGCATTTAGGAGCTTTTTGACGATACTCTCTATGGTACTGATTTTGAGCAATCAGGTAGCATGGGCGCAGGACCGTACCGTAACGGGTAAAGTGACAGACCCAACCGGCTCGGCGTTACCGGGGGTAAGTGTTCAGATCAAAGGCACGCAACGAGGCACTAATACCGACGCCAACGGTGCTTTTTCCGTCAGCAATGTTCCCGACAACGCAACGCTTGTGCTGAGTTTCATTGGGTATACCACGCAGGAAGTTGTAGTGGGCAATCGCTCAACGATAGACGTGAAACTAGCCGATGACACTAAAGCCCTCGAAGAAGTGGTTGTAGTAGGCTACGGTACGGCAAAGCGGAAAGACCTTACCGGTTCGGTGGTGCAGGTTTCGTCGAAAGATTTCAACGCGGGTGTTAACCCAAACCCCCTACAGGCCATCCAGGGTAAAGTTGCGGGTCTGGTAATTACGGCTCCCTCGGGCGACCCTAACCAACAACCTACGGTTCGTCTTCGGGGTTACACCTCACTGGCCGGTGGTAGCGATCCGCTTTATGTGGTGGATGGTATGATTGGTGTTCCTATCAACACGATCTCGCCTTCCGATATTGAGTCGATGGACGTATTGAAAGATGCATCGGCTGCCGCTATTTATGGTTCACGGGCAGCTAACGGCGTTATCCTCATTACCACCAAACGCGGTAAGTCGGGTAGGACAACGGTTTCCTTTAATAACTACGTGGGTGTGTCTACTATTTCCAGGAAGTATGAAATGCTTGACGCACAAGGGTATCGCGATGCCGTTTCTCAAATTAAGGGAGCTTCGTCGTTAAGCGATTTGCAGCGTTTCCCGGCTGGAAATTATAATACCGACTGGACCAAGGAAGTTACACAGAACGGTGCCGTTAACAACCACGATATTGCTATTGCGGGTGGTTCGCCAACGTTCAGCTATCGGGGTTCGGTCAACTATATCAATCAGAACGGTATTATTAAAAATACGGGTCTGGATCGTATAACGGGTCGTGTTAACCTCGATCAGAAAGCTTTCGACAACCGACTGAACATTCAGTATAACCTGTCGTACTCCGAAACGAACAAAAAGTATGACAGTGGTATCATCGGTCGTGCCGTTACGTTCCTTCCAACATTGCCTGTTCGCAACGCCGATGGATCGTATTATGAGGTAGGTGGTAGTTTTGACCTCTTCAACCCGGTTGCCATGCAGGAGAACGTTATTAACAACGGCGTACAGCGGTATCTGCAGGGTGGTGCTACGTTGCGCTACGAAGTGCTGGACGGCTTAACGGTAGGGGTAAGTGGACAGTTGCAGCGGGATAACACCGTCAACAACTTTTACACCAATCCAACCATCAAGGCCTATTCGGCCAATAACGGACGTGCCAGCCGGAATTTTTCTGAATCAAATACTAAGTTGCTGGAACTGACTGCCAATTACACAAAAGGGTTTGGTACTCAGAACAGTAACTTCGCGCTGCTGGGTGGTTATTCCTTTCAGGCGTTTGATAATGATGGTTTTGGAGCGGCTAACTCAGGTTTCGTGACCCCCGATATCAACTTCAGTAACCTGGGTTTAGGTTCGGGTACAATAGTTAACCCCGGCAATAACTACGCAACTTCGTACCGGAATAACTCAAAGCTGATCTCCTTCTTTGGCCGGGCAACCCTGAACATGAATGATCGGTATAATATTACCGCTACCGTACGCCGGGATGGAAGTTCAAAGTTTGGTGTCAATAATAAATGGGGGATTTTCCCATCTGTAGGTGTTGGCTGGACCATTACCAACGAGCCTTTCTTCCCGAAGAGCAATGCGTTAAGTTTTCTGAAACTGCGTGTTGGTTACGGACAAACGGGTAACTCAGAGGGTATATCGGCCTATAACTCAATTCAGTTGTATGGCCAGAAAGGTACGTACTATGACGGTACACTGGGCGACTTTCTGCCGGGCTATGGTATCTCACAGAACGCTAACCCCAACCTGAAATGGGAAGTCCTGACAACCTCGAACATAGGATTGGATTTCCAACTGGTGGGTGGACGCTTCTCGGGTACAGTGGAGTATTACAATAAGCTGACCAAAGACATGCTCTATCCGTATTCAGTGCCTGCGGATGGGGTGACCTACTTTACCAACTCCATTCTGGCCAACGTAGGCTCGATGCGTAACAGCGGGTTTGAACTTTCCTTTGGTGGTGACGTAATCCAGAAAGGTAATTTCTCCTGGAATTCACGAGTTGTAGGTGCTTATAACAAAAACACCATTGTTTCGCTGTCAAATGCCCAGTTCAGCAATGGACAGGTTCGTTTCAACGCATTTAATGGCCGTGGTCTGTCCGACGTGTTTGCATCCTACCTGACACCTGGTCAGGCACTCGGTACCTTCAACAACGTGCCTACGTTTACGGGGGCGTACTCGGCAGATGGGCAACCTCTGTTAAAACCAGCTACGGGTGACACACCAGTAACGGATGTATCGAAAGCAGACGCAGCTGCGGCTATTACTGCTGGTACTCCATTGAACCAGGGTAATCCACAGCCGTTCCTGAACGCGTCGTTTATCAATACATTCCGTTATAAAGGTTTCGATGTGTATTTCCAGTTACGTGGCACATTTGGTAATACCATCCTAAACGCTATACGGTCGAACCTGTTGATTCCAGGTTCAATCCTGGAAACCAACATGCTGAAAGGTGTAACAGACTACCCTAATAAATACGGAGTAAACGTACTGTCGACCAACTGGCTGGAAAGCGGTTCGTTTGTCCGGTTCGATAACTGGCAGGTGGGCTACACCATTCCACTGCCAGCGAGTAAGTACATTACGAATGCCCGTATTTATGCTGGTGGTAATAACTTATTTATTATTACAAAATACAAAGGCATCGATCCTGAACTACAGGTAAAGGCTGATTTACAAAACAATGGCACAATTCAGCAGGCACCTAACGCCGTTGGTTTAGATGGGGGTGGCTATGGAAACGTTGTTTACCCAAAAACCCGTACGTTTCAGGTAGGTCTCAATCTGACCTTCTAATTTGGGTTGCTTTACACAAACCGGTGATTTTATATAAAAAAACCGGTTTGTGTAAAAACTGTTTGAGTTGACACAGCGTTAATATTTTGCTGGAAATGTGAGGCTGTAACTGACTAATTATCAAAAACTTCCATGAAACAAATAAACTATAAATTGCTTCTGGGCTGTTCAGCACTGCTGCTGGCTGGTCAAGCCTGTACGGATCTGAAGGAGACAACGTACGATGTTATTCCTACCAGTGGTTCATTCGGTTCTACAGCCGACCAAAAGGCTGCTCTGATTGGCCCTCTCTATAATGGTCTGGGAGATTATTTTGGAAACATGTCTAACCTGAATGCCACTACGGATGAGCAGATTGTACCGACACGAGGTGGCGACTGGAAAGATGGTGATAACTGGAAGCGGTTGTACACCCATACCTGGAACCCCATTACGGATAACGGTCAGTTTAATGGTCCCTGGACGTGGTGCTATAATAATATCACCGCTATTAATCAGCAACTAGGAACAATTAAAGAAACGGATGTTGCTACGAGAGCTGAGTTACGCGCCTTGCGGGCTTTCTTCCATTATCAGGCAATGGATTTGTTTGGCAACGTGATCATTTCCGATGCCGTTGGCGTAACAACACCTAAGCAAAGCACGCGGGCAGAGGTGTTTGCCTTTGTCGAAAAAGAACTGCTGGCCGTACGCCCTAATCTGAGCAGTGTGTCGGGTGGTGCCTACTACGGCCGGATGAATAAGTACGTGGCCGATATGATTCTGGCTAAAATGTACCTGAACTCGGAGGTATATACAAAAACTCCGCGCTGGGCCGACGTTATAGTGCGCACGGACAGCATTATCAAATCGGGCAAGTTCCAGCTTGTGGGTGACTTCTTCAGTAACTTCGTTACCCAGAATCAGAACTCACCGGAAATTATTCTGGCAACGCCTTTTGACAAATCAAAGCGGGGTGGTTTTCACCCTCAGATGCAGACACTCCACTACCT
>JAQBNX010000464.1 GCA_028288385.1 Spirosoma sp. | reverse complement strand
GACGGGCGAGTGATTTGATGGAATCGAGCATAAATGGGTGAGCTAGCTGGAGTATGAGCGTCTGCCGTTTATTAACACACGTTTTCGCTAGCTTCGGAAACTACTGTGACATTATAAACTGATAATCATCAATAACCATTTCGAGAAACGTTCGGGCTTCCAGGTTACTCAGAATACCCGTAACTTCCTTTATTTTATCATCCGTGCGCATGAGCACATAGTCGTCGCCCCGTTGTAGCACGTCCCGCACTATCGTAATATCCCGGTCCGACAGCAGGCTAACGTCTGGAAACTGAACACGATACGTATCGGGCAGGGGCGGAGCTAAAATGTCACTGAGCAAACCGCTAGCTTTTGCTTTAACGACCGTTGTTCCCGCAGCAATATCACCCAGGCGTTGCCCTTTCCCATTGGCCGCAACCGTAATGACTGCGACGACCCCACCAAAGAATACAACTGACTCGACAAGGCGAAACAACCACCGAATCAGGTAAGCACCCAGGCCCGGCTGCGATCCGTCGAGCATGACAACGCGGGTATCCACCGCCAGTTTGCCTACGCTACGCCCATTGAGCAGCCATTCGCAGAGGAGGTCATAGAGCGCAATGGGCAGGAGAACTACTAAAACTACGTAGTAACCGCCGGTTGGAACATGCAGGGATGAAGGCACACCCAGCGTTAGCATAAACCATCCCAGAAATACAATGTAGTCGATCAGGGTGGCCAGAATTCGATCACCAATGCTGGCAGGTTCGTATTCCAGTACAACGTGTTGGGAAGTGCGGATGGCAACAGACATACCTAAAAGTCATTACGGGGGTAGCCCGGCGGTCGTCAGTCAAAAGTCGTTACAAAGCTTGTTAAGTCAAAAACTTTTTATGTCAAACGGGCTTGTAACGGGCTTACACCCGCTAACTTAGCTTTATTGCCACAGCATACTATGCGGCTGTCAGCATTTGATGAACCGATGCGAGAATCTATT
The DNA here is from genome assembly GCA_028288385.1 of Spirosoma sp. GTDB lineage: Bacteria > Bacteroidota > Bacteroidia > Cytophagales > Spirosomataceae > Spirosoma. The sequence goes on along the minus strand of JAQBNX010000464.1, from coordinate 6,915 downwards.
TTCGTTAAACGTAATACGGCTAAGTGGCAGGCTATTGAGCAGAACCCCACCCAAGATCCCGACGAACTGACGGAGCGCTTTGTGGAACTGACCGACGACCTGTCCTATGCCCGGACGTTTTATGCCGATTCAGCCGTAACGCGGTATCTCAACGGGCTGGCTGCGCAGATGCACCGCGGCCTGATGCAGAACCGGCGCGACGACCGCAGCCGCTTTATCCAATTCTGGCGGTATGAACTGCCGCTGCTGTTCCGGCAGTCGCACCAGATGCTGGCCGTGTCGGCCGGAGTCTTTTTGGTTGCTTGTGTGCTGGGCTGGGTATCGGCAGCTCATGACAATACGTTTGTGCAACTGATTCTGGGCGATCAATACGTAAACATGACGCTCGAAAACATTAAAAAGGGCGACCCACTCGGCGTATATAACAGCAGGGACCAGGCTACCATGTTCGTGCAGATCACGTTCAACAATATATTCGTCGCGTTCAGGACGTTCATCTTTGGGTTGTTTGCTTCCTTCGGCACGCTGGCCATGTTGTTTTACAATGGCGTGATGCTGGGAGCGTTTCAATACTTTTTTTACGAACGTGGGCTATTGCTCGAAGCGGTGCTTAAAATCTGGATTCACGGTACACTCGAAATCTCGGCCATTATTATTGCGGGCTGTGCCGGCCTTACTGTTGGCAACAGCCTGCTTTTCCCAGGTACCTTTTCCCGGCTCGATTCGTTCAGGCGGGGCATTAAACAGGGTATGAAGATTGCCGTCGGGTTGGTTCCTATTTTTATTGCGGCTGGTTTTCTGGAAAGTTTCGTTACGCGGCTGACCCTCCCACCCATCGTCAGTGGCAGTATTATCGTGATCTCGGCGGCTTTCATTAGCTGGTATTTTGTCTTATATCCAATCACCCTCAACCGTTTGTCCAGACTATGATACCACTTTTTCAGCAACGTGATTTTGGCAACAAGATTAACGCCACCTTTCAGTACGTCAGTCAGAATTTCCGCAGTTTGGGCCTGGCGTTGCTCTACATTGTTGGCCCAGTGGCCCTACTAGCGGGTATTATGGCGGGATTTATGGAGTCCTACCGGCTGCGTTTGGTATCCGAATCGGTGAATGCCCGGACTGATAACCCATTTGCCGCGTTTCAGGTGATCGAGTTTTTTTCTTCACCTGTGTTTTGGCTGACCATGTTGTTTGGCTTGTTGGCTAACGTTGTCGTTGTACTGGTTACTTATGCCCACATGAAGGTCTATGAACGACTAAAAAGTCCCGATGTGTTGGTGGCCGACGTTTGGGCGGAGGTACAGCCTGTTATTGGGCGTGCCCTGGTCATATCATTGCTTGGATCGATTATTACGGCGGTAGGCATGTGCTTCTTATTTATACCCGGCATTTATATTGCCGTCGTACTGTCGCTGGCCCTGGCTGTTACGTCGTTCGAGGGCACGGGCTTTGGCGAGACCTGGGAGCGCTGCTTTAAACTCATTCGCGATAAGTGGTGGTCCACCTTTGGCCTGATTATGGTGATGGCCCTCATTATGGCAATTGTTGGGATAATTTTTGCCATCCCTACGGCCTCTGTTGCCTTTTTGGTTCGTGCAAAGATATTGCCCGAAGCATCGACTGCCTGGGCAGTAATTGGTAAGGTTATCGAACAAATTGGCCGAACCATGCTCAACGCCGTAGTCTACCTGGCCATTGGGTTTCAATACACCAACTTAGTGGAACGGCAGGAGGGCCGGGGCCTGATTTCGGCCATTGACAGTATTGGCACCTCCACGCAAGCCCGGGATTCGAATGAAGGTGAGTATTGATTGGTGTGGACGGGTACGAGTGCTGGTATTGGGTCTGCTGGTTTTCGCCTGCGCTGGTTTGCCCCTTTCATCGGCACAACCAAAAAATACCCCAGTACCGGTTGCTGCCCCTGATGACCGGGCGCCCGTCCATGTTCGGCATCCTCTTCCCGACCGACTACGTAGCCTGCAAGCCGACCGTGACTACCAATATGGCCGCGACACGCCCCCGCCCGAAAACCCGCTGGCTCGGTTCTGGATGTGGTTGTTGCGTAAGATTGGGGCGCTGCTGGAGACTAAGGCCTACCAGCATGTGGGGCAGTACGTAGTGCTGGGGGCCATTGCCGGGCTAGTCATCTATCTGCTCATGAAAGCCGAGGTGCTGGCGTTTCTATTTCCCAAACAGGCACAGTCCAACGCACTTGATTACGGAAACAGGGTTGAAGACATCCATGCCATTGATTTCGACACCACCATCGACGACGCTGTTAGACAACGTAACTATCGGTTGGCGGTGCGGCTGTTGTACCTGCAACTACTAAAACGGCTCTCGGATACGGACCGAATCCGGTATAAACCCCAGAAAACCAACCAGCAATACAGTAACGAACTGGCTAATTCATCCCTGCAAGGTGGGTTTCAGACGCTGACACGTCATTTTGAATTTATCTGGTACGGTAACTTTCCGATAGATGAAAGCCGGTTTGAACAGCTCCGTCAAGAATTTCAAGCATTCAGCCGCCTGTTTGTATCCGACTCAAACCTTGCTAATCGCACGGGTAATTCCGTGATGCCCGGTCTTGAAGCCCAATAAATACCTAATCCTACTGCTGGTGACCGTAGCGGCTTACGTGCTCTTCGAGTACTACCGACCCAAGCCCCTCGACTGGACGCCAACCTACCAGAACGACGATAAAATTCCGTTCGGTACTCAGGCACTCTACGAAATGCTGCCGGACATTATGCAGCAGCCAACGGTCAGACTAGTACGTTTGCCGGTATATAATTTTCTGACGGACACTACCTTGCCTACTCCAAGTAACTTTGTGTTCATCAGTCAGCAGTTCAGGGCCGACCCCAACGATCTGAAACAACTGCTTGCCTACGTAGCGCGGGGCAATAACGTCCTGATTACAGCGTATGATCTACCCGACACCCTTGAGGCATCATTGGGGTTTAATGCCGAGGAGAAGCGTCCGGCTTATGCGGACTCGACGCTACGCCATTATTTTGTGAATCCGCAACTCAGGAAGCCGGGCGGATATAAGTTTTTTCATGATGACGGACGGAATTTTCTGACCATCAAAGATGCCCGGGCCATTACTGTGCTGGGTCGAAACGCCCGGAGTGAGCCAGTATTTATCAAAATCCAGTACGGCCGTGGTCAGTTTCTAATACACAACCTGCCCCTGGCGTTCACAAATTACTACATACTGGATCCAAAAACTTCGGATTATGCCGTTAAGGCACTGGCTTATTTGCCTGCCGGACCCACATACTGGGATGAATACCAGAAACAGGGTCGGTTCGATGAGGAGCAACAGTCCATTTTTCGATACATATGGAGCCAGCCTGCGCTCAACTGGGCGTATTATATTGTGGTGTTTGGGCTGATTCTGTTTGCCTTTTTCGCCGGTAAACGAACGCAACGGGTTATTCCGGTGATAGAAACGCCCCGCAATACGTCGCTGGATTTTGTAAAAACCATTGGCCGGCTTTATTTTCAGCAAGGCCAGCACGATAATCTTGCCCGCAAGAAAGTTCTGTACTTCCTGGCGAACCTCCGCGACCGTTACGGCCTAAACACAAACAGCCTGGACAGCGAGTTTACCGGATTGCTGGCTCACAAGAGCGGAATAAGTCATGAAGAGGCTGACGAGCTGGTGCGGCTCCTGAACCAGGCACAGCAACGTGTTTGGCTATCGGAGCAGGATCTGTTAACGCTCAATGCGGCCATCGAGAAATTCAACCAAACAGCCTGAATGGATCCACTAACTTCCCGCATCGATCTGAGTTCCCTCACTACTACTATTGATGCCATCCGGGCTGAAGTGGGCAAAATTATTGTTGGTCAGCAGCAAACCATTGATCTGCTGCTAACGGCACTGCTCGCCGATGGTCACGTTTTGATCGAGGGGGTGCCGGGCGTGGCCAAAACACTGACAGCCAAATTACTGGCCAAAACAATGTCGGCAGGCTTCAGCCGCATTCAGTTCACCCCCGATCTGATGCCATCGGATGTGCTGGGTACGTCGGTATTCATGCCTAAAACCGGCGACTTTTCATTCAGGCAGGGGCCCGTTTTCTCGAACCTCGTCTTGATTGACGAAATTAACCGTGCACCCGCCAAAACGCAGGCTGCGCTATTTGAGGTAATGGAAGAGCGGCAGATAACGAACGATGGTACTACGTACCGGCTCGAAGAGCCGTTTATGGTCCTGGCCACCCAAAACCCCATTGAACACGAAGGCACCTACCGCCTGCCTGAAGCGCAACTGGACCGATTCCTGTTTAAGATTGTGGTTGGTTACCCGGCTCCAGAGGAAGAAATTGATATTCTACGTGGTCACCACCAGCGCGGAAACCTCACCGAAGCCGTAGAAGCTGTTCAGCCGGTGCTCGATGCCGGTCAACTGGCCACTCTGCGCGTGCAGGTGCATCAGGTGCATGTAGAGGATAATCTGTTCACCTACATAGCCCAGATCGTGCAGGCTACCCGCGCCAACAAGTCGCTGTATCTGGGTGCGTCGCCGAGGGCGTCGGTCGCACTGTTGAACAGTGCAAAAGCCCTGGCCACGCTCCGGGGCCGGGACTTTATTACGCCCGAAGATGTGCAGACGCTAACTGCTCCGGTGCTGCGTCATCGTGTGCTGCTCACACCCGAGCGGGAAATGGAAGGCGGCACCGCCGACGATGTAATAGCGCAGGTTGTGGAGAAAATTGAGGTGCCGCGGTAAACGAGATAATGAGGATATGACAGGAATCTTGCCATGATGGGTATCCGTGCCCTCTTTATTGCCACCCGCTTATGGCTTACGCTCGTTGGCTTCGTGCTGCTATTTGTGTCTGCTTATGCCCTTCCCGGCCTGTTTCCGCTGGTGCAGATTGGATTTTTGGTGTTCATCGCGATGATTGGGCTGGATGCCTGGGTGTTGTTTGGAACAAAAACTGGATTTTTTGCCCGGCGTGAGGTGCCCGATCGGCTTTCTAACGGTGATAACAATCCGCTGACCATCTACCTCGAAAATCGCTATGCTTTCCGGGTCGCTGCGGAGGTTATCGATGAAATTCCATTCCAGTTTCAACGGCGCGATGTCTTGTTTAATGCCCGGCTTGGTCCCCGTGAAACGCAGATTATTCGGTACGAACTACGCCCAACGCGCCGGGGTGAATACAGTTTTGGGCTGGTCAACGTATTCGTTTTATCGCCATTGGGGTTGCTTAAGCGCCGGTATCAGTTTGGACAGGATAAGCAGGTAGCCGTTTATCCATCGTTTCTGCAGATGCGGCAGTACGAACTTCTGGCGGCTACAAATCGGCTGAACGAAGTGGGCGTAAAGCGAATCCGGCGACTGGGCCACAGCCTGGAATTTGAGCAGGTACGGCCCTATACTACTGGCGACGACGTACGCACCATAAACTGGAAAGCCACCGCCCGGCGGTCCGTCGCGACCGAGTATGATGCCCAGGGAACATCGTTGCAGATCAACGCCTACCAGGATCAGCGTTCGCAGCCGGTCTATTGCCTGATCGATAAAGGCCGCGTAATGCAGTCACCGTTTGAAGGAATGACCCTGCTCGACTACGCCATTAATGCCAGTTTGGTCCTGAGTAACATTGCCCTGTTGAAGCAGGACCGCTCGGGCATCCTGACGTTTTCCGATGACGTCGGCCAGATACTGCCCGCCGACCGACGTTCAGGACAGGTCCTTAAGATTCTGGAGTTGCTGTACCGACAGAAGACGCGATTTAAGGAAACCGATTACGGGAGCCTCTATGCCAGCGTCCGAACCCATATTCGGCAACGTAGTCTGCTGTTGCTGTTCACAAATTTCGAAACGGTGAATGCCCTGCACCGGCAGTTGCCCTACCTGCGCCGACTGGCTAAAGACCATTTGCTACTGGTGATTTTCTTTGAAAATACTGAACTCCGTAGCCTGCTGGATCAATCTGCGACTAATACAGAAGAAATTTACCTTAAGACTATCGGAGAGAAATTTGCCTTTGAGAAACAACAGATAAGGCGGGGACTAGCGAAATACGGCATACAAACCATCCTGACCGCCCCGCAAAATCTGACGGCAAATACGGTGAACAAGTACCTGGAGTTGAAAGCGCGGGGACTAATCTAACAGAGATTCATTGCACAGTTCCCACCACGACTAGCCGTTCATTGAATACCACCTTTCACTGACTCGTAGTCGGATTTGATGCGGCCCACTTCGGTAGCTAGAAAGCCCTGAAGCTGCCGATTGAAGTCGTCTTTCTCTTCGCTGGATAACGATGCGTACAGGTCTTTCAACTCCTGATTAATAGCGGCCCGTTCGACCTCGTCGGCCGCATTAATAGAGCGGATATGGTATCGGCGAAAATCGTATTGCATTGCTGTTTATTCTTGGTCTGGCATACTAACAAAAACAGGGCCGGTTTCGATTGGCTTTTTAATTAAGAATGTGAATCACTTTTAAGCAATAAAGTCTGTTAGATTGAACTTGTTCTCACTACCCAGATCGGAGTATAGGGGGAATTAGGTAAATATAAGATGGGCTTGCAACTTTGTTAAACAAGACCAAATTGGCTGAAACGCTACAAGGATATAATGTGGGTAGGCAGCAAAATTTCCTCAACATTCGAAAACTATTATGGATGAGTACCTAAGCACGATTGAACACCATCCATTCTATTAGATTGTCCAACTACAATACTAAAATTAACTGCTTGTCTGCTCGTTTTCTAACCTGCTTTGTCATTTGGGTCATGCTACTGCCTGCGTTGGTGGTAGCCCAACCTAATACGTCCCGTTTTACGTTCCAGCGTGGCCTGATGGGTACACACTTCACTTTAACACTCTACGCCCCCGACAGCCTGACTGCGCAACGGGCCAGTGCGGCCGTGAGTGCCC
>JAQBNX010000746.1 GCA_028288385.1 Spirosoma sp. | reverse complement strand
TACCGCGAAAATCGACATTGGACAATCCGATGCTTGCATCCTAGCGTAATTGTAACGGTAGAAATAAATATAAAAAATTGTATACTTCGCGAGGAAGTACAATGGGCGACTTAGTTCGTATTCCATGTGTATTGATGCGAGGAGGAACCTCAAAGGGTCCTTATTTTATTGCGTCTGATCTTCCGACGCAGATCGACGCGCGTGACAGGGTGTTGGTTTCCGCAATGGGTGCAGGAAATCTTCTGGAGATAGACGGGATTGGGGGCGGTCATCCGCTCACCAGCAAGGTGGCGATCGTCAGTCCATCGCGGGTTCCTGGCGCCGATGTCGACTATCTGTTCGCTCAGGTCAGCGTTGAGCAACGCCTGGTCGATACCTCGCCGAATTGCGGCAACATGATCGCCGGGGTTGGCCCCTTCGCCATCGAAGCCGGTATGGTCATTGCGCAGGATGGCGAGACGCGCGTGCGCATCTTCAACGTTAACACTGGCAAGTTGATTGAGGCCAAAGTATCGACTCCGGGTCGGCAGGTCGCCTACGACGGCAACGCCTCTATCGATGGTGTCCCGGGAACCGCGTCCCCTATCCATCTCGCATTTCTTGGCGCGGCTGGCTCGAAGACGGGTAAATTGTTGCCTACCGGCCGTCCGCTCGATCGGGTGGACGGCATCGAGATATCTTGCGTCGATGCGGCTATGCCAGTCGTCCTTATCCGTGCATCGGATCTCGGAAAAACCGGCCACGAGACGCCGGCCGAGTTCAATGCCGACCGGGCGTTTATGCGCCGGCTCGAAGCGCTTCGGATCGAGGCGGGCAAACTGATGGGCATTTCGGACGCGGCGGATCGAGTCATTCCAAAGCCAGTGTTGATAGCGCCTCCGGCTAAGGGGGGCACAATCAGCGCCCGCTATTCATGCCGCATTCCTGTCACGCCGCGCTTGCGATTACTGGTTCGGTCGCGGTGGCGACGGCGGCGGTAACCCCGGGTACGCTGGCTCATGCACTTGTAGGGGACCACGCCCTGCCAACGACGTTTGGAATCGAGCATCCATCCGGACATCTTGAGGTAACGCTCGATCATCACCCTGACTATGTGGAGCCGTCAGCCTATGTCGTGCGAACCGCACGACGGCTGTTCGAAGGGCACGTTCTGGTCAAGGCATCAGAAATTAATCTTGCATAGACCACGGCCGCGTACGACCGAAAAACAAAAACAAAAAAAGTAACAAGAGTTCTTGAGGAGACGCCAAAATGATTGTCACAGCCACTGCGCATGGAGGGCCTCCCAAGCCGCTCTACATGCAATTGTACTTCCAAGTTTTGTTTGGCGTCATTCTCGGCGTAGCTCTCGGGCACTTCGTCCCCGATTTCGCCGTGCTGTTCAAGCCGATGGGGGACGCTTTCATCAAGATCGTCAAGATGATGATCGTCCCGGTGGTGTTCTGCACCATCGTCATTGGCATTGCTACCGTGGGCGGAGATCAAAGCATAGGTAAGACGCTGTTGAAGGCGATGGCCCTGTTCTATGTGCTTACGATCATTGCCTTGGCGACTGGGCTTGTCGCGGTCGAAATCATCGAGCCGGGCGTTGGCATGCACATCGCTCCGTCGTCCATTGATCCGCGCGAAGTTGCTCGTTATGCAAAAGATGCAAAGCCGCTGGACTACATCGATGTGCTGCTTCACATCATCCCACAAAGCTTCTTTACGCCCTTCGCCGAAGGTGAAGTGCTGCCGGTGCTCTTTGTTTCCATCATCACTGGGTTCGGGCTTCGGCGTGCAGGCAAGGTTGGCCAGGCCTTCCTGGGGGGACTGGAATCATTCTCGGCCGCGCTTTTTGCTGCATTCGGTTTCTTGATGAAGCTCGCACCCTTCGGTGCTTTCGGCGCCATGGCATTCATCATTGCCAAGAACGGCATCAAATCAGTTGGCAATTTCGGGCTATTGATCGTGACGTTTTACGCCGCCAGCCTTTTCTTCGTATTCGTGGTCTTGGCAACCCTGTCGCGACTTCACGGTTTCAGTTTGTGGAAGCTGCTTCGCTATATTAGGGAGGAACTGCTCGTTGTCCTAGGCACGTCATCGACAGAACCAGTCCTGCCGGCGATGCTTTACAAGCTGGAGAAGCTCGGATGCAGCAAAAGCTCGGTGGGTCTCACGCTTCCGCTCGGGTACTCGTTCAATCTTGACGGCACGGCGATTTATCTGACGCTGGCTTCGGTGTTCCTGGCCCAGGCGATGGATATCCAGCTCACGCAATTGCAGATCCTAACTATGATCACTGTGATGCTGCTGACGTCAAAAGGCGCTGCCGGCGTGACAGGCAGTGGTTTCGCAGCGCTCGTCGCCACGTTGGCTGCGATGCCGGATACCGTTCCGGTGGCGGGCGTGGTCATCATCGCCGGAATTGATCGGTTCATGTCTGAAGCACGAGCGTTGACAAGCATCTGCAGTAATGCCGTAGCCTGCGTTGTTGTGGCGAGTTGGGAAGGCGCCTTGGACAAGGCCGTTCTTAAGCGGGAGTTGGACGGAGGCTATCGCTCTCTGTCGGACGAGATTCCCCAGGCTGCTCAAGCCGCCTGAGGCAGACGGGAAACCTGCGCGCTGCCGATTTCCCGTTCTCGATGCCAGAAAAATTCCTTTAGTTCGCTCCGGAGAGAACAGGTCCATGACCATTCGACAGTCAGACAGCTTCGGCGCGCAACAGGTTCTTGGCGTTGGGATGCAGGCGTGAGGTCCCGGTACTGTGCCGGATCGATACGCTCGACGAGCTCGAATACTTCCGTCACGGCGGGGTACTCAACTTCGTTTTGAGGCAATTGTCTGCCTGAAAAATTCAAGCTCTTGGGGGAAATGCCAATGGCTAGTAGCAAGAAAATTTCAGCGACGCTGCTTCCCGGTGATGGAATCGGTCCGGAAATCATGGACGCTGTGCTGTCAGTGCTCGACGCGGTTAAGGCTCCATTCGAATGGGACAGACAAGCTGGCGGACTTGCGGGGATCGAGGCCTCCGGCGATCCCTTGCCAATAGCGACGCTCGATAGCATTCGTCGCACGCGATTGGCTCTCAAAGGGCCGCTAACGACGCCGGTGG
>JAQBNX010000342.1 GCA_028288385.1 Spirosoma sp. | reverse complement strand
GGGAATCGTATCGAAGGTGTTTAATATCGATGTTTGGGGACAGCAGCAAACGCCCCACAACCGGGGCACCGATATCGGTCCCGGCGTTCCTTTTCCGACAAATGCGGTTGGTTTCACCCGCGTAGGGGCAACCGCCTACGTGCGCCTGCTCAAGCAATTTGGGCTGCTGGCAGGCTATAGCGCCACACTGGATGGGCGTAATATTGGCAAAACGACACAAATCAATGGCGGCATCGTCATTGGTCACTGGACCGCCAACAACTAGTCTTCCGTAACTTTTGAACGATTCTACCGGCTTACGATTTGGCTCTGAGCGAAAGGCTTACAACTATGAAAACGATTTTCCCATCTATACTGCTGAGTGCTATACTGCTATGGGTTGTGGGCTGTAAAGAGCCGACTATCAACGAAGGTATTTTGCCCTTCACGGCACCCGGCTCCCCCGATGCCGACGGTGGAACCTGGCGCACGATTGTACTGAAATCAGCGGCCGATATTACAGTGCCCCAGCCAACAGCCATTACCTCCGATGCGTATCAGAAGGAGTTGAGCGATGTTAAAAATGGCCTGCTGAGCGCTGATCCTGAACAGAATACGGCAGTCAACTACTGGGCAGCCGGGGGCGTTTTGCGCTGGAATCAGATTGCCCGCCAACTGGTGGCCAAATACAACACCCCGCCCGGTTATGACAACACAACGGGGCAGGTCATCACGTCTAATGCCGCTAACCAATATGCGGGGTCGCCCTATGCGGCCAGGGTATATGCCCTGCTAAGTGTCGCCCAATACGATGCGCTGGTTGTTGCTTGGCGGGCCAAATACCAGTACAATCGGGCCTCGCTAGAAAGCCAGGGCGTTATTACGCGGATTCCAGTGGTGGATGTGCCGTCGTATCCGTCGGAGGATGCGGCCATTGCCGAAGCGTCGTGTCAGGTGCTGGCCTATCTCTTTCCGGGTGAGGTAGCCTTTCTGAAGGCCAAAGCCGCTGAGCATAAGCAAAGCCGGGTTTGGGCAGGAACCAACGTGCCCAGCGATGTAAAAGCAGGCGAAGAGTTAGCTGCTGCCGTGACCGCTAAAGTCATTGATCGGGCTAAATCCGACCGTTTTGGTCAGTCTATCGACGCAACGAACAACTGGCAAACAAAGCTCGCATCGGCTCCTTACGACCAAACGTGGCGTAGTTTGGCGTTGCCTGCCCGCTCGCCCATTTTGCCACTGGCGGGTAATGTGAAAACCTGGTTCGATTCAACGGCCATTTTTCGGGCCATTCCTGCTGCGCCCCCCGCTACCAGCTCGGCCGACTTTCAGAAAGCGCTGAGTGAAGTGCGCGACATCGCCACCACGCGCTCGCGGGATCAATGGCGTATTGCCAATTACTGGGACAATGGCACTAATACCTATTCACAATCGGGACAATGGAATTTTCTGGTTGAAGACCTTATTCGGCAGAATAGCCAGAATGAACTTCGGACAGCCCGCACGTACGCACTCATAAACCGGGCGATGCAGGATGCTACCACGGCGGCCTGGTCTACAAAATACACCTACTTTACCCCACGCCCCTCTCAGGTAGACGCGAGCATTAAAACGGCCACCATAATCCCCAACACACCCGGCTACGTGTCTGATCAGGCGGCAGTCGCTGCGGCTGCTACTACTGTGCTGGCTTACTTATTTCCGGATGAGTCGACTAGTCTGGCTGCACAGGCTGCCGAGTCGGCGATGGCAGAACTTTATGGCGGTACAAGCTTTCGGTTCGATACCGAAGCGGGTGCTAAACTGGGCACGTTTATTGGGCAAACGGCCGTTGCCGGGGCTAAGGCTGATGGCGTGAAATAGAGGTCAGTTCACCTAGTGGAGCAATTTGGCGTGGAGTAGGTTTAACGAAACACCTGACGTACTAAAACCAGCTTTTTTGTAACATTGCTCAACCGTTTACGATTAACTAATCAAACGATTTTGTAATGAGTCTACCTAATTCGCTTTCCGGACAACCTGATTTTGGTCGGGCCCGTGTTGTTATCGAACGTGTCAGCCCCGAACTAGACGGTGGCCAATTCCCTATAAAAGCTATTCCTGGCGATATTGTGGGCGTAGAAGCCGACATCTTTGCCGATGGACACGATTACCTGACGGCGGTTTTATTGTATAAACATACCGACGACGCCAACTGGACCGAAATGGCAATGGCTCCGCTGGTGAATGATCGCTGGGGTGCCTCATTTGTTGTGGAAAAACAGGGCCGTTACCTCTATACTTTCGAAGCCTGGATAAACCACCCCGCTTCCTGGCAGCATGAAATCCATCTGAAAGTAGCCGATGGACAACGAATTACCAGCGAGTTACTGGCCGGAGCCACCTATCTGGAGGGGATGCTTGAACGAGCCGGGGGAAAGAAAGTCGATGTGCCTGCCGCTAAATCAAAGAGCAAAAAGAAGGTCGAAGTCAGTGACGAAACGCCCGATGTCAAGGTGCTTCGGGGACTGGCGGCTCTGTTTCGGGCCGGATCGAACGCACCGGATGGAGACCAGTATAACGAAGCGGTATCCGTAGCCGAAAGCGATCAGTTTACGTTTTATGCCAACCGCTATCCCGAACGCAGCCATACGACCCGCTATGGGCACGAATTGGGGGTGGAGGTTGACCGAGCGCGTGCCGGATTCAGCACCTGGTATTGCCTTTTCCCCCGTTCGGCATCGCGCCAGGAGGGGCAGCATGGTACCTTTCGGGATGTAGAAGCCTTGCTTCCCCGCCTATCGGGTATGGGTTTCGATGTGCTTTATCTACCCCCAATTCACCCCATCGGGACTGCCCACCGGAAGGGTAAAAATAATTCGGTTATCTGTCAGCCAGGTGAGCCGGGTGTACCCTATGGCATTGGCTCC
>JAQBNX010000327.1 GCA_028288385.1 Spirosoma sp. | reverse complement strand
CGCAGTCTGCACCGACTGACTGAGTCGATACCGGTCTTCGGGCTTCGGCACGAGCCGGTCGATCACGATTTCAATATCGTGTATCTTGTAGCGGTCCAGTTGCATCTTCGGCACAATGTCCTGCACCACACCATCCACACGCACTTTGGTGTAACCGGTTTTGGCGATCTGCACGAATAATTCGCGGTAATGACCCTTGCGGCTTCGGATAACCGGTGCCAGCAGCGTCAGCTTCTGGCCTTCGTACTGACTCAGAATCGTGTCGATGATCTGGTCCTGCGACTGCCGTTCCATTTTTCGGCCCGTTACGTAGGAGTACGCTTCGCCGGCGCGGGCATAGAGCAATCGCAGGAAGTCATAAATCTCGGTGGTTGTGCCAACCGTAGAGCGCGGGTTTTTGGAAGTCGTCTTTTGCTCGATGGAGATGACCGGGCTCTGGCCATTGTTCTTGTAGTCGTCGGGCCGCTCCATATCGCCGTTGAACGAGCGGGCATAGGCCGAAAAACTCTCCATATAACGCCGTTGGCCCTCGGCATAAATGGTGTCAAACGCGAGCGATGATTTGCCGCTGCCGCTGATACCCGTTACTACCACCAGCTTATTGCGGGGGATGCTAACGTCAATGTTTTTAAGGTTATGTTCACGGGCTCCCAGTACGTCAATCTGGTCATAACCCGTCAGGTCAATATCAGTCAGGTGGGCAGGGTGCCCGGTGGCTTTTTCTTCCGTCGTCACGTTGCATCAAACCGCCGGAGCGGTTAGCTTATTCTTTATAGCAACGCAAAGCAACCGGGTGAAGTTTCCCGGTTGCTGCCCCGCTTTTCGATATGGCTTACCGGGTGATTATCTTGATTAACGAACCACGTGCTACGCGGTCAGTGGCCTTCATGCTGTTGAGCGTACCCAATTCCTCCAGCCGGGCTGCGGGCATACCCAGGGCGCTCATCGCCTGACTGAACGTGCCATCACTCGGTACGTTCTTTACCTGGACGCGCTCTGGTTTGCGGTTGATTTTCTCCGAATCAGTAAGCGCCCGAAAACCACCCGCTACGTTCTGAAACGTACGGAACGCATCGCTAAAGGTGCTAGCTGCTGACAGCCCATGCAAGGCATATACGGCGTTGTTGTACTGAATAAGCCACGTAGCAATCTGCGTGGCAGTTTTTGGGTCCTGTTGCTGCTGCGGCTGGCCTTGTTGCTGTTGTGCCTGCTGCTGCGAAATGAGTACGATGGCAGGGTTGCCATTAATGGTGGTACGATTACTCTCCGATACTTTCAGGCTCAATTCTTTGACCATGTTCTGGGCGGCTTCGTCCAGCGAGTTGCCTTTCGCCAGCATCAGAATCATGGCCATTTTTCCATCTTTAGGCCCCATCTGAAACTGAGATGGGGAATTCTGATTCGCCCAGCCACTGGGTACCGGAAACTGAAAGCGCAGTTCAGGATGGTAAAACATGTTGCCCTCTACAAATCCCTGCCTGGGGTCTTCGCCATACGTAATGCCATCAACCAAGCGCAGGTAGTTATCGCGGTTCGATTGGTAATTACCGGGGTTTTTGGCCTGGTATTCCGTAGCCAGCTTGTTTACGGTGACGTTTCTATTACCCGGATCGGGGTGGGTCGACTGAAAGGTTGGAATAGACTGACCGGAATTGTCGGAAATACGCTTGATAGTGCCGAAAAAGTTAGCCATCTGATGTGCATCGTAGCCAATTTTACTCGAATACTCAACGCCAATTTCATCGGATTGTGTTTCGTGGGCCCGGCTATATTTGAGTAATAACAAACTGGCGCCCTGCTGAGCCATTTCAGCGGCCTGGGGCAGGAAAATGGCGCTGGCAATAACACCAAGTGTGCTATATAGTTGCTTATTTTGCTGGCTGGCTGCGTGACGGGCCGTAATGTGGCCCATCTCGTGGCCCAGCACTCCGGCAAATTCAGCTTCGTTGTTAAAGTGGGCCAAAATGCCGCGTGTAAAGTACACGTAGCCACCTGGAATGGCGAAGGCATTGACCACCGGCGAATCGACGATGTAGAATTGAAAAGGCAGGTCGGGGCGGTGCGATATTTTTGCCATGGCTTGTCCCTTTTCATTCATGAACGCCTGAAGGTTTTTGTTTTCATACAGGCCCATACTAGCCACGACCGATGGGTGCGATTCTTTACCAATGGCGATTTCCTGCTCCTGCGACATTAGGTTTAATTCACGTTTGCCCGAGACCGGGTTGCGGGCGCAGGTGAAAAACATGGAGAACGTAACCACTAAGGCAACCTGAATGAATGTGGGGTTAATGCGTGTCATTGGGGTTGATGTTATGTATAGTGAGGAGACCGTTTTGAGTAAGCATACTTCGTACTCGACTCTTTTTATGCATTAAATTGTAGTATAAACTACGGTTAATGTACAATTTGTTTCGATTAACCAGGCCTGGCTTTGTTAGAGGAGAATAGCTGTTGGGATTAAGTGTTTTAACGAGTTCATCTGTAAGTAATTGACATATGGCGGTAAACGGTGTCAAGCGATATTTCAGGTTGTGGGACCACATCAGGAATCCCACTGAGTACATTGTTCGAAAAGGCGAACGGCACCAGCGCGATCTTCTGTTTACGACCAAGCCATTGCCCATACACTTTCGTGTGTCGGCTGCCCTTTACCAGGTATTCAAGGAGATATTTATGGCCGATGTCTACGAAATTGACACGTTGGTTAAGACATTACCCACGGCGCCGGTTGTCATTGATGTGGGGGCCAACGCTGGTTTTTTTGATATTCAACTCCTATCGAAAATTGACCACGCCACTATTTATGCCTATGAGCCCATGCCCGCCAATGTAAGAATGCTCCAGTATACGTTGCATCAAAATCCCCGGTTACAGCAGAGTGTCAGGCTGTTTCAGATGGCTGTAACGGGTCAACCCCTCGACGAGTTAAACCTATTTGCTGAAGCCGAGGAGAATAATCAGGTAGTGGCTTCCATATTTGCCGGGTTCAACGAAAACAACACCCAGAAGATAACGGTGCCGTGCATTACACTCACCGATATCATAGAGCAAAATGATCTGCAATCGGTTGACCTATTAAAACTGGACTGTGAAGGAAGCGAATACGACATCATCTACAATACTCCGCCAGAATTGGTTAAACGCATCCGGAAAATGGTCATTGAAGTGCATGATCTGGACAAAGACCGTAACAACATTGGGGCGTTCAATGCTTACGTTCAGTCGTTGGGGTATAGCACCACGCACGAGCCTATCAATGCCTTTTGCCATGCCATGGAAGCTGTCCGCTAGGACTTGCTTTTGGGAGCAACGCGTTGGTAAAGCTGCCAGTAGTGCTGGGCCGCTGCCTGCCAGGTGAAACGCTGGCTGTGCGCCCGCAGCCGCTCGGGCATGGCAGGGTCTAGTTTGTAGGCGGCCATGCCCCGCTGGAACGTATCGACTACGGTTTCTGGCTCAAATGACGGGAAATAAAAGGCTTCGGAGCCGCCTGCTTCGGGTAAACTGGTTAGGTTGGAGCAGAAAACGGGTTTCCCCAACGCCATTGCTTCAATAACGGGCAGGCCGAAGCCTTCGTGCAGCGATGGGAACAAAAAGGCTTCACAGTGGGCGTAGAGCCACCACTTTGTCGGCTCATCAACGATACCTAAGAACAGAACCCGATCGGCAACGCCTATTTCCTGTGCCTGCTTTCTGATTTCCTGGCTGTAAGCGGGTTTGTCAGGACCAGCCAGAACCAATTGATAATGAGGATAGGCTTTCAGCAGCGGCAGCATCGTATGAATATTTTTGTATGGCTGCAGCATCCCTACAAAGAATAAAAACGGACCGCCTGGAAGAGTTGTAGGCGGAGTCATTGGCACCTGAGCAGGGGGTTCCATACCCCAGTAAATAACTTGTGGCTTTTTATCAGGTGGTATTATCAACTGTTGACCAATATCGTTCGCTACGTAGTGAGAAATGGTTGTTACTACGCTTGCCTGATTGATAATACGTTGATAGCGGGCTTTCTGGCGGGCTTTCCGGCGGTCCGAATAGTCAGCCAAATAGAGGTAATTCAGGTCATGGATGGTATATACCAACGCCGAACGGCGCATGGGCAGATAGCGGGAATTCTGATACAAACAATGCCAGACATCAAATGACCAGGGATGCCACACCCGTCGCCAGCGGGTAGCCACAATGTATTGGGCTTCGGAACCAAAAATGCCTACTTGTTCCGGGGACACTAAGCATGTTATCTCCCAGCCGGGTGGCCGCTGGCAGACCAGCTCGCGGCCGAGGTGCAGACAAACCTGGCCAATACCGCTGGTCAGGTTGGCCATGCGTTCCGTATCCAGAAAGAGTCGAGGCATAGAGTCCAAATAGTGGGTAAAGCCACAATGTTCGGCAAAAAAGGGGAGTTCCCGAAACGGGCGTTAGTCTTCGCTGCCCAGCACCTGCCACACCAGATCTGACTCGTAACCTTTGCTGAGGGCGTATCGAACGAGCTTTTGTTTAACTATCAACGGGCTGTCGTCTCGTAGTGTCCGTCGTTTTTTATCCAGCAACTCAGTGAGGGTAGTGCGGTAGTCGGCGGGGGCAATTTCGTTCATGGCCTGATCGAGGTTGTAGCCCGTAATGCCACGCTGCTGCAAGTGCTGTCTAATTTTTCGCCGACCCCAGCCCTTCACGCGAAATTTGCCGCCCGCAAACGATTTGGCAAATCGCTCTTCGTTCAAGTAGTTCTGCTGAATCAGTTCGGCAATGACTTCCTCGGCATCGTCGCCCCACAGGCCCCATTCTTTCAGGCGTTCACGCACTTCCTGCTGGGTTCGTTCCTGATAGGCGCAAAACATGGCGGCTTTGCGGAGAGCATCTTTGAGCAAGTCGGTCATACTATGAAAACGCGCCGGAAAGGGGAGAGGTTCTTTACCAGGTGCGTTTGCTCATCATTTTGTCCAGTTCAGCTTTGGTCATTTTTCCCAACTCTGGGTGCTGGCCAAGCCACTTTAAAAATTCTATTTTAAGGTCATCGTTCCATTCGCTATCAATCTGGCCGGTTGTGTATCGACCCGATTTAACAACCTCAAACCCAAACTGATCCTTGCGGGTAACGAATTCACACGTAGCAATAACCTGTTCGGCCATGTGAGCCGGCACA
>JAQBNX010000286.1 GCA_028288385.1 Spirosoma sp. | reverse complement strand
ATCTGAAACGCGCCTTAGCTGCCATTGCCTAAGTGTATTGCTTTGATTGGAGAACATAGATGGAGCGGATTTTGCGGATGAAATGCGGTTAAAAATCCGCTCTGTCCGTATTATTCGCTCCATTCGTGTTCCATTGTATACCTGACACAATGCCGAATCACACCCGCGAATCAATTCAGACCCTACTCGAAAACCAGGGCTACCAGACCGACCCGCAGGTCGTTATGTCGGTGTTTCTGTCAATGCAACTGCAGAAGCCGCTGCTAATTGAAGGGTTCGCCGGTGTAGGAAAAACCGAGATCGCCAAGGTGATGGCGCGCGCACTCAACACCGATCTAATTCGGCTGCAATGCTACGAAGGTCTGGACGCCAGCCATGCGCTCTATGAATGGAATTACCAACGACAGCTCCTGCACCTGAAACTCCTGGAAGTAACTGGCCAGCAGGCTTCCGAAAACGGTACGGCCGATGTTCTCACGACTCAGGAAGAAACGTTGTTCTCGGATAAATTTCTCTTGAAACGGCCATTGTTGCAGGCCATAACGCACCATAAACCGCCTGTGCTGCTAATTGACGAGGTGGACCGGGCCGACGAAGAGTTTGAAAGTTTCCTGCTCGAAGTTTTGTCCGACTGGCAGATCACGATTCCCGAAATCGGCACCATTCAGGCAACGCACATTCCTTACGTAGTGGTGACGGGCAATCGCGTTCGTGAACTCTCTGAAGCCCTGCGCCGACGCTGTCTGTACCTCTGGATCGACTACCCCGACTACGACAAAGAACTGGCCATTGTGCTCAACAAGGTGCCCGACATTGACACGCGGCTGGCAAAACAACTATGTCTGTTCATGCAGGCGTTGCGGCAACTTCGGCTTGAAAAAACACCGGGTATCGCCGAAGCGCTCGACTGGGCCACCGCTCTCTCGGCCCTACACATCGACCACTTAGACAAGTCGCTGGTTGAGCAAACCCTCGGCGTTGTGCTGAAAGACTGGAAAGACATGCGGCACGTGCAGCTTTCGCTCTCGGAACTGTATGAAAAAGCAGGAATCGTGTCGAAGTTGGATAACCTGTAGAAGGAGCCAATTGTGACGACCCGCCGAACCGCGCTTTCCCACAACATCATTGCCTTCTGCCGGTTTCTGCGGGCGAACGGGTTGGGAGTGGGGCCGGATGAAGAGACTACAGTTTTGCTGGCGCTGGCGCAGATTGACCTCGGCGACCGCGACGGATTTCGGCTGGCCTTGCGCACGGTGCTTTGTCGGAGGGCGGGGGACATGGAGCTGTTCGACCGGCTGTTTGCGCAGTACTGGAAGGAACTGGATAAGGCCGTCGATGGCAAACGTAAAGACGATTTGAACCAACGCCAGCAGCAAAAACCCAAACCCGGCCCAACTTTCAACCAGCTTAAATCATGGCTCTACGGAAATAAGCCCGGCGTGGATTCGCCCACCAAAGAAACCGAACTGGCGACGTATTCAGTTGGCGAAACCCTCAGCCAGAAAGATTTTTCAATGGTGGCTGCCGATGACCTGGCGGAGGTCATGCAGCGCATCCGGGAATTGTCGCTGGCAATGGCTCGCCGGGCTAACCGCCGATACCGCAAAACTACCAAAGCCCGGCAGTTCGACCTGCGCCGAACGCTCCGAAAGAATCTCCGGCGCGGGGGCGAACTCATTGATATTGCCTACCAGAACCACCGCCCCAACCACCAGAACGTCGTCGTGCTGGCCGACGTAAGTCAGTCGATGGAGCTTTACAGCACCTTTCTTATTCAGTTTCTGTACGCCTTCCAGACGGTCTATCGCCGAATCGATACGTTCGTGTTTAGTACCCGCCTGCAACGAGTGACGTCCCTGCTTAAAAACCAACCCTTTGCTGAAGCGCTTGGCCAGTTGGCAGACGAAACCACCGTCTGGGGGGGCGGCACCCGCATCGGTGCGTCGCTGCATGAGTTTACCGATGAATACCTGTCGCTGGTGGACCGGCACACGCTAGTTATTATACTCAGCGACGGATGGGATACCGGCGACGTTACGTTGCTCACCGATAGTCTCGCCCACATTAAAGCGAAAGCCCGCAAATTACTATGGATCAATCCATTAGCCGGAAGTGCGTCGTTTCAACCTACCGTATCGGGTATGGAAGCTGCCCTGCCGTTTTTGGATGGATTTGCTCCGGTTCATAACGTAGAGAGTCTGAAAGCGTTGCAGCGGTGGCTATGATTCAGGCCAAAAGGCTTAGTTTTGCGATGTGTTTAAAGAGAGAAAGAGTAAAAGAGCGAATGGGTGCCAGCACAATACGTAGCACCTTTTCACTCATTCGCTCTTTCTCTCATTCGCTTATTCGCCCCGAATGGATACGACTGAAACCCTCCCTACGCTTGAAACCGCCCGCAAACTGGGTTTGCTTCCCGACGAATTTGAGCGAATCGGCCAGATTCTGGGCCGTCAGCCAAACTTTACTGAACTGAGCATTTTCTCAGTGATGTGGTCGGAGCACTGCTCCTACAAAAACTCCATCGTCTGGCTCAAAACCTTACCCCGCGACTCCGACCGGATGCTGGCCAAAGCCGGCGACGAAAACGCGGGTCTGGTCGACATTGGCGATGGGCTGGCCTGTTCGTTCAAAATTGAATCGCACAACCACCCCTCTGCGCTGGAGCCGTATCAGGGTGCCGCAACGGGCGTGGGCGGCATTAACCGCGATATTTTTACGATGGGCGCCCGCCCCATTGCCCAACTGAACTCACTACGTTTCGGTAATCTTGACCTGGCGAAAACCAAGCGGCTGGTGCGGGGCGTGGTCAAAGGTATTGGTGATTATGGCAACGCGTTTGGTATTCCGACGGTTGGTGGGGAGCTTTTCTTTGATGATAGCTAC
>JAQBNX010000245.1 GCA_028288385.1 Spirosoma sp. | reverse complement strand
GAATTGCCATAGGCAAAGTCAGTTTCGCTTAAACCCGCGTTTGTAATCAATTGCCAGGCCCGCTGTCCCTGCTCAACTACGTCGGTTTCGAGTTGCTGGTTGTGCGCCACCAATTGAGATCGAATGACCCGCAACGCACCCGGCGAAATTTCCTGGGCGGCATTAACGGCTTCATAGAACTGGTCAGAAGTCAGATTACGGCCAAACTCTTTGAGTAATTCAGGGAGCTGGTTCCAGCTTTTGCCTTCGGTGGCCGTGTCGGAATAATAGTCACTCAGGATAGACGTAATCTCGTCCATCTCTTCCAGACCGGCTTTTTCAATCAGGTTATCGATGGCCAGTTCGAGTACCTCATCGGTTTCCATCTCAACTTCAAACGAGTAGGGCAGTCCGAGTTCATCGGTGAACGCCATCACGATGCGCTGCGTAAACGAGTCGATCGTCGTGACGGAAAAATCGGCGTATTTGTGCAGGATTGTCCTGAACACCGACGCGGCTTTCCGGCGCAGTTCCCCTTTGGCCACTTCGAACGCATCGGCATTGGTAGCCGGATATAGCTCGGCCACCAGTTCATTCAGTAATGGTATGTCTTTCTCTGAATCGCCTATGTCGCGCAGCCGGTCCAGAATCCGGTTCTTCATCTCGTTGGCAGCCGCGTTCGTAAACGTAACCGCCAGAATATGCCGGAAATAGTCGTCTTTCTCGCCGGGACGTAACGCCAGCTTAAGAAACTCTTTGGTTAGCGTATACGTCTTGCCCGACCCGGCTGAAGCACTGTAGACTTTAAACATGGGCGACTAATTCAGACATCTTTAAGTGCAGCGACCAATTGCTCCTCTAGTGGTTGTCGGTAGCAATTAATGGAGTCTATAAGTCGAAAGGCACCTGCAACCGTTGCCATTGAGGGTCAAAAATACCATCAATTCGTTAATACGTTGCTCAACTCGGCGGTTCTGATGTATTGCTGTACATCGTCGGCCAGCAAAAAACGCTCCTTTTGGAGTTTCTGCACCCATTGGCGAACGGCTCTCACATACCCTTCATGCGTTTGATAGCGTTCCTGCAAGGACAACCGCGGATCCTTTACCCGCAACCTTTCGGCTTTTGTCGTGCTGAACGGGATATTTTGTCCTGCCCCTTCACAGCCATCGTTCCCGCCAAATTGGGCACTACGTAAGGCCCATCCCGTTGTGGTGGCAGTGGGTACCGCAACAGGTGGCAGTCGGATGCCGGCTATCTCATTGCCGTCCTGATCTACTTTAGAAACAAAATTTATATAAACCGGTCGTCCTGCCACATAGGGTGGAACATTGGTCAGAATGCCTTGGCCGGAAGCCGGCCCAAAATCGAGTTGATAGCGTATGGTAACAAGGCCTGTGTAGGTCACACCAGGAATTGTAGGCCACCCTAGTGCTGCCTGCGGTACCAGACCCGTTTGTGAACCGGGTTGAGGAACAGCCGTGGTGGCTGTTCCGGCCGACCTTCGTGGAACAGCGCTTCTCGGTGGTTCTATTCCCTTTGTAACCCAATCATCCAATGCCAGGAAAAGGGCGCGTAGCAGTGGCTCCGCATTGGTAGGATTTTGAAACTGCTGACATAGACCTCGGCTCGTTGAGTTGCCTGTGCCGTGCTGCGCACCCGACACCAGAAAGAAACGAACATTGTCGGGGTCAGGCAAATCATGACCTTTTGCATCCGTGTGCAGCAATGAAGCCGCTTTCACCCAGTATTCATTGGCGGAATTAATTTCAAAGACTTTAGGGCATGTGCTGGTAGACAGGCATTGGGCAAGGCGACCCGCTGTTTTTTGGGTGAACGGATCAGTCATCACTGGATAAGCGAATGGAAAGAGGGCCTCCGGGTACAGATGATTCTGTCGATTGCGCTCCGTTCGTGAAGGCTGAGCAAATCGGACATTGAGTCCAATTCCACTGCCCCCACCTAACCAGTTTTCCATACCATCGATCACGCGCCGTTGCTGTTCGTCGGCGTTGAAGCCGAGCGTCTGAAAGTCATTGAGATACCGCGCGGGCTGCGATACGGCAAAGGAAAAGGTATGCTTGATATCGCCCGCCAGTGGATTGGGGTTTCCCAGGTCATCAGCCGTTGCATAGCGCAAAAATGAAACGAAATCGCGCGTGGCAGCCAGACTAATTCCGGCCACCAAAGGATCGCGGGCCTGATACGTAAATTCATAGATGGCACTCTGCCTAAATGGCGTTCCCGCAGGCAACAACCGAAACGTTTTTTCATTGACCCATTCCCACCCTTCGGCAGGAACTGGGATAGGCGAATCCTGAAGATGGTCGCGTCTTGTGAGCGTTGCCCCCACCTTACTCAGCGTCGCGGCTGGATACGCCAGTTTATGAACCGTTGATGTAGCGTTGTCATAGACGATGTATTCATAGGAAGGCCCGGTGATTGCTCCTCCATCCGGATTTTTAGCAGTGGGAACGCTGATGGTGAGGTTGTTATTGACAGGTTCTACAGAAGGGTCCCATCCATTCCAGACGATGGTGTAGCCACGATTCATGAGAAAACTCTCACCGGCATCGGCGGCAGTTGTGGGATCATTTCCTCCGCTACTGTTATTGAACCCGCCAAAAAGTTTACCACCCCGATTGTTTACTTCCAAGAAGAGTTTGTGATTACCGGCTTTCAGGTCAACAGGTTTGAGGATGTACACATCCATTGCGTACTCGACCATCCCCCTGGCATTTAAGGGCGCAAAACCAATATCAGTAATGAAAGCATGCTGCGGGCTTTTCGGGTCAATCTCGCCATAGGCCTTTCCCCGAAGCTTTTCGTAAGCGCCTGCCTGCCCAAACACTCTATTTTCAAATGCAGGCGATTGTACCCGGGCAATCTCGATACGAATAATACGGGCCTGGGCCTGCCAACTCACTGATACCAGGCCAACAAGTACGAGAAGTAAGTTCCCATAAAGTTGCTTTTGCCAGCGGGTACTACCTGGCTCTTCGGGCAGGGATAAGGCAGTACTCAGTGCTGACATAAAGTGGTGTTCTCCTCGATTTAAAAGTTATACCGTATTCCCAGCCCCGAATTCAGATTCAGGAAAAACGGTGCCTGAAGAAGTTCAACGTAGAGGCCCGTTTCCAGAAAGAACGAATAGGGTTTACTGGTCGGGAAATACTCTAAACCGCCAACACCAGACCCACCAATAGACAGTGCGCTCTCGTATTGCCCGTTTAACCGGCTGGCATAGTACCGGCGTGTGTTGATTTGCCCTCCAAATCCATAGTAGCCCCGTAGGCTTTCGCTGCTGGTTAGGGCTTTATGCCATAAATAATGCCCCTGAATACTCAAACCGACACTTCGGTAATCGCCGTCGCGGTATTTGCGCCGGTTTCCATACAGCCCTCCATACGTACCGACGTTCAGATCGAACGCATGGTTGCTGCCGAAATATTTGCGAATGTTTACCCCCGCCGGCTCACCCACACGAAACCCTACCGACCAGTTATTATACTGTGCCTGTGCCTGGTTAGGTACCAAAAGCCAGGCCATAAAGACCAGCATAAGCAACAGAATTGACTTCTTCATAGGTTGTTTACTATTAAACTTGTTAATAAAGTATTTGTATGCGCGTTTAATTTTGACAACTACGCATTTGATACGAACTCCGGTTTAGCCGCTGAGTCACCCGTTCCTAGTGGCAGATCCTCTATGGAAGGCATCTCCTCCTCATCGTCGGGTACACCGGTGGGAGACTGGTCGGAAGAATCAGTGATACGTCTGAGAACGTCCATCAGTTGTTCATTCTCTGCCCGTGTGCCAACCGTAATTCTGAGACAACCGGCGCAAAGCGTTACGTTTGATCTATCCCGCACAATCACCTTATGTTCAATCAATTGAGCAAACGTGCGGCTGGCATCCCTAAACTGCACTAAGAGAAAATTAGCGTCGGAGGGGTGAATGACCAGCACCGAAGGCAAAGAACGTAGGTTCTGGGCCAGAATCTGCCGTTCACGCAAGATTTCGCGCACCATTTCTTCTTTATCGGCTTCATGTTCGAGCGCTTCGAGGGCAAGTGCCTGGCTTGGCGCTGAGATGTTATAAGGTGGCTTTATCTTGTTTAGCACCCGAATTAATTCTTCACTGGCAAAGCACATCCCCAATCTTAGCCCGGCCAGTCCCCACGCTTTCGAAAACGTTTGGAGGACAACCAGATTCGGATATTTGTCGAGCTCACCTATCCACGACGGTTCTTCAGAAAAATCTATATAAGCCTCATCCACAATGACTAATGAGTGATAGGCAACTTCCAGAATGGCCCGAATGGCGTCAGTCTGAAGCCGGTTCCCCGACGGGTTGTTAGGAGAACACAGCCATATGAGCTTCGTCTTGTTGTTTATTGCTGCCAGCACGGCCGGCAAGTTTACCTGAAAATCAGGCGTCAGCGGCACTTTGGTAACCGCTACGTCATTGATCGTAGCCGACACTTCATACATGCCATAGGTTGGCGGCATAATCAATATTTCGTCGGCTGCTCCAGCGAACCGGCCGGGTGTGCAGGTGGCCCGCACCAGCAGATCAATGGGTTCGTCGGAGCCGTTGCCCAGAAAGATCTGGTCTGCCCGAACACCTTTGATGGGGGCCAGTCGGTTTTTGATCGCCCATTGGTGCGGGTCGGGATACCGGTTTACCTTATAGGCGTTGGCTTGATCGAGCGTCGGTCCAAATGGATTTTCGTTGGCGTCCAGAAACACCCCCTCCGTTCCGGTATACTCATCACGGGCGGAGGAGTAGGGTGTCAGGTTCTGGATGTGCGGACGGAGAATGGATGTCAGAGAAAAAGTCATCATGAGTAAATTTTTATAATAGGATACTCAGGCGGGTTTCCTGGATTTTCAGCTCGTTTTGTTCACAGTATTCTTCATAGGGTGTAACGCTGAGCTTACACCCGCCGTTGTAAAATAGTCATTCCCCGAAAGTCCTCTTTCATTACATCAAACGACAAACGGTCGGTGCCGCATGTCTCAAAACCCATCCTCCCATAGAACGCAAGCACATCGTGGCTGGTATCCATTGCTTTAAGCCAGATAAATTGCTTATCGGTCTGTCTGGCCTGGTCAATTGCGAATTGCATGGCTGCTTTCCCCACTCCCATACCCGTTACCTTTTTCTCTAAATAGATCCGCTCCAGTTCCAGCGCATTCATGGACGTATTACAGGGTGATGGCTCGTTGATATTCAGCTTAAGAAAACCAACGGGTTCATCTTTCAGGCTCACGAAGTAGAAGCGGGCATTACTATCCTGTAGTTCCTTCAGTAATACGTCAACCGAAAACGAGCGGTTCATGTACCATTCTCCTCCATCGTGCCACAGGTGAAGATAGTGGTCGGCATAAGCACGGCGGGCCACCAATGCCAGCCGCTCGACATCAGCAACCAACACTAGCTGAAAATGAGGAACAGGTTTCGTAATCATTTAAAATAGTGAGGGGCTTCTATAGGGTCGGGTATTTGTATGTCGGCCGATGGCGTCGGTCGCCACCGGAAGGACTGCCCATCAATAGCGCGCATAGTGCAGAGCACACCGTTGAGGTGATCGTACTCATGCTGGATTAACTCCGATAGGCCCCAGTCCGTTACGTTCCAGGTATGCGGTTGCCAATGCTCGTCACGAAACGTCATTGTTAGGCCCCGGTGCCGCCGAACCCGTACCAGCAGGTTCGGGAAACTCATGCAATCGTCCCAAAGTTCTCCGGTCTCATCGCTAACGCCAGTAAATTCAGGATTGATGATTACCTGTGGTCTATTCATATTCAGGTAAATAAGCCGTTTCATAACGCCAAGTTGCGGGGCTGCAATGCCCCGCCCGAACTGATACGTAGCCCTGATTTCTTCCATTACGTTATGCAAATCGGCTACCCAGTCCGGCACGAGCGAGAGCTCTGATTCCAGTACCGGCTCGCAAGTTTCATACAGACGAGGGTCACCCAGGAGTAGGAGGTCGGCGAGCTTTTTCACTGATAGAGATGAGTAAAAAGTGAACGTGTGCAGGGATGAGCAAACAGTCTCCTGTTTTGAAAATATCAACCAATAAAATACTTCAAGGCTTCGACGAGGGCATCAATTTCCTCTTCCGTGTTGTAATAATGGGGTGAGATACGCAGCGCAGTCGTGGTCATGCCTTTGCGGTCATAGTCCAGAATGGCGGCTCCGTGCCCACTCAGCGACGTATTGATACGCTCGGCTTTTAGGGCAGCCTGGATAGCTTCGGCTGATTTATGTTCACAGAACAGCGTCACTAGGCTCGATAAGTGTTCACCCTCGTCAAGTAGCCGAACCTGGGGTATGCTACTTAGCCCCCGACGCAGTCGGGTACACAGTTCGGCGTTCCGGCGGGCAATGGTTAATAGCCCGACGTTTAAGGCGTAGCGATGAGCCTCGGCGGCTCCCAGCACCGATGCGTACGGAAACTCCCAATCCTCGAACCGCAGCGCTGTCGGCACGAGACGAAACTCGTCGGCCGACTCCCACGACGCCCCATGCAGGTCAATGAACAGTGGGGCGTAACCGGCCGAGAGTACCTTGTCTGATACGTAGAGAAAGCCCATGCCACGCGGCCCTCGCAAAAACTTTCGGCACGTAGCGGTCAGAAAATCACACTGAATCCGGGACACATCGATAGGCAACTGCCCCACCGACTGGCATGCATCGACCAGATATAATATGTCGTGCTCCCGGCAGAGCTTACCGATGGCTTCCACCGGCTGCACGAGTCCGGAGTTGGTCGGGACATGCGTAACAGCCACCAGGCGGGGCCGCAAGGACTTTATTTTAGCAGCCATATCATCCACCAAAACACCTCCTTGTGGGTCATCTTGAGCCCGCACAATAGTTATCCCGAACCGCTTTTGCAGCGACAAAAACGCGATCTGATTGGATACGTAATCGTTAATGGTGGTTAGGATGACATCCCCTTCACTAAATGGAATGGCCGACAGCGCCCGGGCGTAGGCATCGGTCGCGCTGGCGGTAGCCGCAATATTTTCATGGAGCGTATTGAGCAGGCGGGCGGTGGTAGAATAAAATTCCTGAATCGCATCCCGGCAGGCATCAGCCGCTTCATAACCCCCTAATTGAGCCTCCAGGGCTATATGGTTTGTGATGGTTTCGATTACAGGCGTAGGCATCAGCGACGCCCCTGCATTGTTCAGGTGAACAACATGATGTGTGCCGGGGGTCTCGGCACGCAGGGCGTCTATATTAAGCATCCGTTCGATTGATTGTCCTGGCCCCATTACTCAATTAAATCAAATTCGTTTCCGTCAGACTCGCCAACCGCATACTCACGGCCCGCTTGTGTGCGTCGAGCGATTCTGCTTCGGCCATGGCTTCGACAACCGGGCCGAGCCGCTGCAGGCCTTCCGGCGTAATGTGCTGCACCGTGATTTTCTTGACGAAACTATCCAGGGAAACGCCACTATAGGCCCGCGCAAAGCCGTTGGTGGGTAAGGTGTGGTTGGTTCCCGAGGCATAATCTCCTGCCGATTCGGGGGTGTAGTTGCCCAGGAAAATAGATCCCGCATTGATGATCCGGTCGGCAATGGCTTCGGCATTGTCAACACTCAGAATCAAATGCTCGGCGGCATAGGCATTCAGGAGGTCGATAACCTCGGCCTCTGTTTCGACCAGAATAGCCTTGCTGTTTTCCAGTGCTTTTGCCGCCAGGTTACGCCGGGGCAGTTTATCCAATTGCGTACCGAGTGTAAGGTTCACACTATTAATTAGCCGCTTACTGGTAGACACAAGCAGCACCTGGCTATCGACACCGTGTTCGGCCTGCGACAGTAGATCGGCTGCTACGAACGATGGTACGGCCGAATCGTCGGCGTAGATGGCCACTTCGCTCGGACCAGCGGGCATGTCGATGGCCATGCCTTCTTTAGCCACTAGCATCTTGGCCGCCGTTACGTATTGATTCCCCGGCCCAAAAATTTTGTATACCGGTGGTACTGAATCAGTGCCGTAGGCCATGGCCGCAATGGCCTGTGCTCCCCCTACTCGAAATACCCTGGTGATGCCCACTAAGCGAGCAGCAAAATAAATGGCCGGGTGGTTACTGGGAGTACACAGCACGACCTCGCTGCAGCCCGCCAACTGCGCCGGAATACCCAGCATCAAGACGGTGCTGAACAAGGGGGCCGTTCCTCCTGGAATATACAGCCCAACCTTTTCAATGCCCACGCTTTTGCGCCAGCAAACGACACCCGGCATCGTCTCTATTTTTTCGACGGTCTGCTTCTGTGCTTGGTGAAATTGACGAATGTTTTGATACGCTTGCCGAATAGCGGCTTTCAGTTCGCTGCTCAGTTGGCTTTCGGCCGCATCAAGTTCCGCTACGCCGACCTCCAGACCACTTTC
>JAQBNX010000771.1 GCA_028288385.1 Spirosoma sp. | reverse complement strand
GGACAAATAACCTGCCCCGGCCAGGGCCACCCGCTCGTTCGCCACCAGTTCGCGCAGTCGCTTGAACAGTTCCGGCGAAGGCTCGACGAATCCCTGCGGTTGCTCTTCGAGCATCACTTCAGTCAGACCGCCTTCGCCGCCCCCCTCGATGGCGACGGGTTGTTTGGGCAGTGTGTCATGCTTGAGTTCAGCCCACGCGCCCAGGGCTGCATGAAGCTGTTTATCCGTCCAACCCGTGTTGCGGGTGAACTTATAATTCGGGTTCGACTGCGAAGCGAGTAGCGGGCGCAGCGACCACAGCGTTTGCGCGTAGAACGATTTCTTCCATTCGCTTTCGGGCAGTGCGTCCATCTTGGCCCGCTCAATTTTGAATTGGTTGGCGTAGTTCGCGTACCCCGATTCCTTCACGCCCAAATCGAAGAATGTGCCTCCGAAGGTGAAGGTGTCGAGCAGGTTGCGCGCGCGGTTCGAGCCCAAAACGCCCATCGCATCCAGTCCTAGCGCGAAATAGCGCGGCACATCTTCTGTCCCTACATCGGGTGCCTGACGGTCATAAACCAGGTGCTGCATCGCCTCCGCGTCCATAGTGTAAGGCGCCGGATACAGCGTCATTGCTGGCCCGCCTGAAGGGGCAATCCGGGGTTTGGGCAACTTGTCTACTTCACCCGCGAACTCCGCGAGTTTGTCGGCATCACCAAGCGATGCCAGGGGCACAGTGGGTCCATACAAGCCGCGTGCGATGGACACGAAATCCAGGAAGCGGCGGTCATCGGCCTCACCCACGAACTGCCCCATGATACGCGACAGGGTTTGCAGCTTTTTCTGAGCGGTGGCATCGGTAGCGCTCGCCATCAGCAGAGCGCGTCGCAAATGGGCCGGAGTCGAGCGAAACGGCGCTCCCGACAACCAGCGCTGCGCCAGAAAATAGCGCCGCAGCGCCTCAGTACGCGTGTAATGACCGCGCGGCGCGAACTGCGTGTAGTCAATGCGGGTGTCAATCAGCGGTTCGCTCGGTTGCCCCACACCCGTGAGGGCGCCACCAAAGATCGGGCTTTTGGCGCGGTCTTCGTGTTTCTTGATGAGCGCAATTTCGCTATCCGCCAGCGTTTTGGCTTCGGGCGGTAGCGCCGCCAGCAAGGGCGCTAAAGGCGCAGTGAGGGCGTTCATCGCCGCCGTGTTTTTGGCGAGGTTCGCTTTTAACTTCGCGGCCTCATCCGCGTCCGCCGAAGCGGGAGGGGGCATGATTCCCGTCGTTACATCGCCGCGCAGCAAGCGCGCAACCACTGCCCAGTAAGCGGCGTTCGCGATGGCATCGTTACGCAGCGCCAAGGCCCCCCGTCTTTGCTGAATGGAAGCCCGCAAATAATTGCTCGTCAGTTCAATCGTTGTCGGCAGCAAATTTTTGGTTTCGGTCTCGCGCAGCAACGAGTCGAAAACCAGGTGGTTGAGGTGTAGTAGCGCATCGCTGGAAACGAAAACCGGCAAATCGCGATAGTCGGTATCTTCATACACCGAAAACATCTGCTTCCAGCTTTCGCCCCCCACCACGAATGAGTTGCGCGCCAGCAGCGGACGGTCTTTGGCGATTAAACCATCGCCCTCGTTCTTGGTTTCGGAAAAATCCACCAGATTATGCACATCGGCAAGGGAGTCTTCGTTGTTAATGACGACAGTGCGTCCAGTCGAACTTGACACGAAGACGTTTTTGCCGTCGCGCGCCCAAAATAGGCCGCGAGGAGTGGCAAAGGCGACGAGCAGAGTAGCCGGCGGAGATGTTGGAGTAGATTTAGGAACTGTTGAAATCAGCGTGTCAGGACGCGACAACAACATCAACCGATTGGGGTAAGCAAAAGCGATGGTTTCGCCGTTGGGAGAAAACGCCACTTGAGTCGCCCCAGCATCAACGTTCAACCTTTTGAAAGAAGCGCGCCAGTCCTTGGTGTCCACCGCCATCCCTTTCGAGTCGCCCTTGTCGTCCATAACTTCGCTGACGATGGGGAACGCCGAAAAGTAAAAGAAAGTGCCGCCTCCGGCCCCAGTTGCCACGCGCCGAAACACCATGCCGCGCCCCGCCGGGTCAACCCGAGGCGCATCATACGAACCTGCCATGCCTGCATCCAGCACGCGACGGTCACTGCCGTCCTCGTGCATCACGAAAAGCTTGCCGTCGCTTGCTCCCGTTCCCTGTCGTGCAACGATTTTATAGAAGCGCGCGCCAACTTTCAGTCCAAAAGTAGGCCGATAAGAGCCCTCATCGTATTTCTGGAGAGCATTAGCACTCCCCGCCAGTCGTTGAATGAGCTTGAGTTCCGAAGTCGTAAAGTTCGCCCGCGAACGGTCGGGCACGATGGGAGTGCCATCGCCTTCGCGCAAAATGAAGGGCCGTGCCGAGAACTGGGGCTCGGTCTCGTCCAGCTTTGGGGTGTTGGTCAGCCGCTTGAGTCCCCGTCCCAGCGGGCTAATGGAATACAGGTCGAAGCGTTTGGAAGCTCCCCGGCTGGAAGCGAAGACGATGGCTCCCCCGTCCGGGCGCCATACCGGTTGCTGGTCATTGCCGCTCGTTGCGGGGGCCAAAGCGCGGGCGCTCATCACGCTTTTCCCATTCCAATTCCCAATAAAGAGGCGCGAGCCGCGCGCAGTATCGCGCACAAAAACGAGCCGCTTGCCATCGGGGGAAAGTGCGGGCGAACTCATGCGTCCCGTCGTTTGGGCCCACACCGTGGTTGTGGAAAGGGCGAGGCCGCAGGACAGTAGGCACAGCGGAAGTAGCGGAAATAATTTCATAGAAGTCGAGCGTAATGTGAACGTTACCAAAGTTAAAGCAAGCAGGTAATAATATGGGCGCTCAAGGCGAAAATGCGCCTTCAACCCGCCAATTTTCCCCCGAAGTGCGGCGGGCGCGCAAGGTTTTCGGGCCACTCCCACTGACTACGCGCCACGAAAGAAATGTTCCCCTCGCATCGCAACTATTTTTTAACTGGCTCAGTTGCCCCGCGAAGGATTGCTGCCACACCGCGCGCAGTCCAAAGCCGTTCCAACGATAAACCGTCAGCCACGATAACCCATTCTGCCCGCGTTCGAGAGCGGCCACGTCGCGGGCGACATCGTCGCCGCGCCCCACCAGGCACCACGCGAAAAAAGGCCGCGACAGCATCGAGCCGCGCCACAGCGGTTTGAAGTGGTCGGCCTCCACATCATAAACATGTAAACGCGGCTTATTTTGTGGGTCCAGCTTCGAGCGTTGAAACAGTTCGACCACCACTTCATCGCGCCCATCTCCGTTCAAATCGCCAATTTGGATGCCGCGCACCTCGCGCGGCAAACCCATCGCCCGCACCCGCCAGCCGCTGGGGGCAATTT
>JAQBNX010000811.1 GCA_028288385.1 Spirosoma sp. | reverse complement strand
CCGGCGTCGCCCGGCAGGCGGCCGCTTTCGCCGCAACACATGGGCAGCCTCTCGACGCCGAGGCGTTCGCCGATGACTGGCGCGCCCTCTACCAGCCGGCAATGGAGGCCATCCGCTCCGGCTCCCGAGAATTCGCCACCCTGGACACACTCCACCGTGAAAACCTGGACCAGGTGCTCCGCCACCACGGCTTCGATCCCGGCGGGCTGGAAGCAAGCACCCTCGAAGAGCTGAACGCATCCTGGCACCGCCTGCCCCCGTGGCCTGACAGCTTGGAAGGCCTTTCCGCCATCCGCCGTAGCTACATCGTGGGTCCCCTTTCCAATGGCAACACCTCTCTGTTACTGGACATGGCCAGAAACGCCGGCCTTCCGTGGGACGTGATCATCGGCTCGGACATGACGCGCGCGTACAAGCCGCTGCCCGCGGCCTACCTTCGGACTGCCCAGTTCCGGGACCTCAGGCCCGGTGAGATGATGCTCGTGGCCGCGCACAACAACGACTTGCATGCTGCCCGGAAGGCCGGGCTGGCGACTGCGTTCATCGCCCGCCCCACCGAATACGGCCCGGGCCAGGTTGCGGATCTGATGCCGGAGAGCGACTGGGATCTCTCGGCCTCGAGCATCACCGAACTGGCTCACGAGCTCGGGGTCTGAGCTGCCCCGGTGGCGTCGCCCGCCCGCCTGCCGCCACTCGCTACAAACCTCTCTGTTTGTGTGTCAGGGCTGCGGGCGGCAATAATCGCGGGGCTGCGAGTCAGCCGGGTTTGGACATCAACTGACGGCAGCCGCTCCCGAGCCGGCCTACCGCTCCGTGCGACGGGTGAAGATCAGATGGGTCACCCCGCTTGGAGAAGGGGTCGCTTCGATGTCGAAGCGTTCCTCGAGTCCTTCGAGCCCGTCCCAGAGCCGTTCGCCCCGGCCGAGGACGATCGGCACAACGACGAGGTGCATGTGGTCGATCAGGTCGGCTTCGAGGAACTTCCGAACCGTGCTGACGCCGCCACCGATCCGCACGTCGAGGTCTCCGGCCAGGGCTTGGGCCTGCTTGAGCGCGGTGACGGGGTCGGCGTCGACAAAGTGGAAGGTTGTTCCGCCTTCCATCTCTAGTACCGGCCGGGGATGGTGTGTCAGGACAACGACGGGCGTGTGGAAGACGGGGTTGTCGCCCCACCACCCCTTCCATTCCTCGTTTTCCCAGGGACCGCGTTGATAGCCGAACTTGTTGCGCCCCATGATCTCCACACCGATCCCCGGCCCCCACTGGCTGGCGAACGCCTCATCGACGCCGAAGGATGCCTCCGTCTCCCCGTGGAGGCCCATCGCCCGGAAGGTGCGCGTCCCGAAGGCCCACTGCATCAGCCGTGAACCTGCGTGGCCGAAGGGAGTCTCGAGCTGCTGGCCCTCACCGGCGCCGAAGCCGTCGAGGGAAATCGAGAAGTTGTGCACGCGGACGAGGGACATGTCATCTCCTGGAGTGCTAGCCGTTGGCGATCACTCTAGGGTGATCGACGACGGCGACTCAAGAGTTTCGGTACAACAGTCCAACTGGCGGAGCCTTCCCTCCCGGTGCCCCCGGGGCTGTCGCCGTCGCGCAAGTCGCTAGGGTTACGGCATGACCATCGAGTTGCGCACCATCTCTGCCGACGACTGGCAAACCTGGCGGTCGGTGAGGCTTGCGGCGCTGACCGATGCGCCGTGCGCTTTCGGTTCCCGGCTGCAGGACTGGGCAGACGCGTCGGAGGACCGCTGGCGCGAGCGGCTGTCTATTCCTGGAGCGATTAACCTGCTGGCGTTCGACGCCGACCGAAACGCCCCGGTCGGCATCGCCACCGGAGTCCCGGAGGAGGACAACGACGGCCGTGCCGAGCTCATCTCGATGTGGGTCAGCCCTGCCGCTCGAGGCCGTGGCGTCGCCGCCGCACTCATCACAGCCGTCGCCCGCTGGGCGGCGAGCGCTGGTGCGTCGACGCTCGCCCTGTCCGTGATGCCTGACAATGTCGCAGCCCGGCGCGCCTATGAAAGGAACGGCTTTGCGGTGTCAGACGAACCGGGCGATTTGCTACCGGATGGCCGGCGTGAGCTGGTCATGCTCCGCGACCTCACGTCAAGCAGCCCATGACAAAGCTGGCCGGGCCGCACGGCGCTCCTACGCCAGCGTGAAACGGCCCTCCTGGAGCCTACTTAACTTCCCGCCCTTGCCGTCGACGTGGCCAGCCTGCGGCAGCTTTCCGTCGCGGTAGGCCACCGTGCTGCGCTTGAAGATTCGTGCGAAGAGCGAGACATCCACGCCAGTCACGCCGGGCTGCGACGCGACTTCCTCCATCACCCCGCGAAGTTCGGCGAGGCTCCGCGTCGCGGTCTGGACGAGGACGCGGCCCGACACATTTGCGGCCCAGCGCGCCGCCGGGAGGTCGGCAATGTACCGTCCGGCGGCGTCGAGCGCGGTGGCTTCTGCGCGCACGGTCAGGAGGGCCTCGACGGGATACCCGATCGACGCGGGGTCGAGGATCGCGCGCACGAAGACGGCGCCGTCGGCGATGAGTGTCTCGAGCCGCCGGCTCGCGGTCGCCTTGGACACCCCCAGGCCGGCGGCCAGCTCCTCGATGGTGATGCGGCCGTTCGCACGCAGGAGCTCGGCGAGCGCGCAGCTTGCCTTGTCGAGGGGTGACATCCCCAGCTCCGGGTATCCTGCGGCGAACTGCGGGTGCTCGGAGGGGCTGAGCGCCTCGTACTGCTCCAGGGTGAGGAAGTCCGGCCGCCAGCCGGAGACCGTGGGGCGCAGGGCACTTGGCATCCCCGGCAGGCCTTGCACCGGTGACCTGGAGATCCGGGACATCCATCCGCGGCGACCATCCCTCACTGAAAGGAAACAAAATCCTCAAAAGGGCACTGGTCCTCTCCG
>JAQBNX010000207.1 GCA_028288385.1 Spirosoma sp. | reverse complement strand
ACTTGCTCCAGACCCGCCACGGTCAGGGGTTACAGCTGGTCACGCGTATAAATCCACAGTACGTTAATTACCACTTACCTCCGCTAACCCTGCAATTGCTTGTTGAGAATGCTGTCAAGCATAACGTAATCCTGCCTAACCAACCCCTGACCATTGCCATCGAAACCGACGAGCAGGCCAGGCTAATGGTGCGAAATAATCTTCAACGTAAAAGCAGCCGCGTCGTAAGCAATGGTGTCGGTTTAGTTAATATTTTGACCAAATACCGAATTCTGAGCCAGAACCTGCCACTGGTATACGACGACGGCCAGAGTTTCGTAGTCACCTTACCGTTGATACCCAATTAATCAGTCGCTCACTAAGGCCTGAAACGAAAGAAGACCGTCTGATAGCGGTCTTCTTTCGTTTCAGGCCTTACTAATTCCACTTTAACCGGTTAGGCACTGGTTTCACGTTGTTGTCCCGCCAATTTAAGGCATGTTTTACAACTTCCTCTGCCTACAAACCAATGAAAAAGCTCATGTATCTTCTCGTTCCGGCAGGCGCTCTTTTAGTAGCTGCCCACCCAACTGATGTTGTAACAGATCTGAAATTAACGACTGAGCAGGTGCATAATCAGGTATTTTATCAACTGACCTCAGAAGACCCCTCCATTAACCTGCCGGACCCTGTACGTCGGGTGGGAAAGCAACTTTCAGCGGGGGCGCGGGTTTCTGCCGTTCGTGCCATGGGTGCCGTGGTGCGAGCATACGTTGAATCTCCTCTTTTTCGAAATCGCTACGACGATTGGTTGCGTGGTCAATACCGCGTTAGCGATAAACAGACCGCCGAGTCTGCTTATGCTGAAAATGTGACAATGAACGATGTACAGGCTGCCGTTAATCAGCAGGTAACGCAAACCAAGGCCATCTTTTCTCAGCTCCCTGTGGCCATGCTGGCTCAGATGTTACAGCAACAAATGACGCAATTTCAACAACAGATGAGCGCTGCTGATGCACCGGGCAAGGCGGCTCTGGCCCGAGACCTGATGGTGTTGAGGAACTTGCAGCCACTTGCGAATACCAAACCTGATGAGTTTAAGACCAATTATATTGCTTTCATGAGTCGCTACATGGCAAAACAACTAAATCATGGATTGGAAGACGAGCCAACAAGGCTGGCCGAACATAAAGCCAAAGCGGCTGAATACCGTAACCGGTTTGCTCAGTATAGGGCCAATGCCGACCCGAATCTGCCGATAAAGAGACGGCTTTGTGATTTTATTGAACTGGCTGAGTCAGTCGATTTTGACGCCAGGGTCATAAAGCAGGGAAATACACTGGAGTTTGTTCGCGACGAATACAGTAACCAGTCCAGCGAATGGAAACTGCTATACCGCATCGGCCGTGAGCCCGTTTTGGCAGCTCATGACATGGCACGCTTGTGGTTGAATGACTTGAAGTAATGCGAAGCTCGTAGTTGGTGGCGAGTGTTTTTTTGATAACGTAAAATAGACGCTGATTACGTTCGCTATCTTTCCACTTAACGGCTCTGTAAGTGGCTAATTGCTCAACAGCCGGTTGATTACACTAGATGGAAATATATTATCTCACCAGTTCTATAGCTCAACCTCCTTTCCGCTGAATGGCTACAAACTTGTTTGGAGCAACAATTCATTGGATCTGCCGCATAAAAAAAGAAAGGGCTTCTACATGCACATCGATATCATTAGGATAATCGTGTTTGCCGCCAATCACCTTTAGAAGGACAACTTCAGGCTTTCCTTTCTGACGATACGTGTAGCGCTCGATTGTTTTTCCATCCTGCGGGTCAACATCGGCTAACTTCTCAAAGGTCGGCTCACCTTTATAGCGCGCCAGTTGAGCCCAATATGCAAGGGTACTATCAGTCGAGCGAACAGCGCCCATATTCATGTTTTTCCCTAGAATGACAGGCCCGCCATTATACGGGTTTATGGGGTCAACCGTCCCATTCACAATCATAATGGATACGGGTTTGCCCGATGGCGTACAGTCTAAGTTAGTATCGTCTGGAAGATTGGCAATAATGGCTGTAATGGCCCTAAATTTATTGGGCATGGTCAGGGCCAGTTTATAGGCCATATGTCCCCCACCCGATGTCCCCACGGCAAATATGTGTTCCGTATTTATTTTATACCGTTTCAGGAAGAATTGAATCATTCCTTCAAAGAAAGCCTGCTCGTTAATATTTAGCCCGTTTGCTTCAGCCGGAGAAGCTTTCCGGCATTCATTCCAATAGCGTTTATAGCCATCCGGATAAACGACTAAAGCATTTTCTGCGCTGGCCTTTTGCTCCATCTTAGCCGCTGACTGCATCATTCCCTTGCCATTACCCCCTGACCCATGCAGAACAAAAATAAGACTGGGCCGCTGGACGGTTCCAGTGGGGGTGTTATAATGAAATACTCTATAATGCCCTTCAATCAATAGTGAGTCGCTGATTAGCTGTGCTTTTGTTAATGAACAGCTAATGACCGTTAACAAAAATGGGCTGACAACCCTAAGCAGATAAAGAGCTGAGCAGGTCTTCTTCAGGGTATACCTTTTCATTATTTCGTGTCTTTTTGATTAAGCAACTCAAACTAAATCATTGCCTGAGAAACGTACCTATTTTAAAGCAGCAATAGCACTGCATACTTACAAAGCAAAGCAAAATAGCGATTCAGAAAGTATGACTTGCCCAGGGATAATCTTTACTCAAACAGATGAAAGCGAAGGTAGGCATAATTGAATACGGCACTTGCAGCCTTGGACAACCCCTACGTCTAAGAAAAGTGAATACGATTAGGTCTTGCTGATTGGCTGCTTTTTCGGCTTATTACTGACAACCTCTGCAAACACCCGCATGGCCACCAAGAAGGAGCGTGAAATAATTTTCAATAAATATGGCGGGCGTTGTGCCTACTGTGGTG
Organism: Spirosoma sp.; assembly: GCA_028288385.1. Lineage (GTDB taxonomy): Bacteria > Bacteroidota > Bacteroidia > Cytophagales > Spirosomataceae > Spirosoma. Next base: position 29 of record JAQBNX010000207.1, on the reverse strand, counting down.
AGAAGCTTTCAAAAGGATGGCACGTTGAC
>JAQBNX010000839.1 GCA_028288385.1 Spirosoma sp. | reverse complement strand
CCTGTTGAATTTTATAATCTGCCCTTTGCTGTGCTCTGGACAATCGCCATTTCGCATACTCTATCATCAATCACCGCTTATATCAAACCAGATCGGCATGCCAGCGCACTCGACAACATGGTATTTTCCTGTCGAACAATTTATTGATAGCTCTCTAACAAGAGTTCTTATCCCTAAAGAGTTGGTTACGGATTCTATGCAAAAAAACGTTAACTACCTTTTTTTGCTGGCTAACAGGGTGGTAGAACAGCGAGTAGTTTCTCGCATTGATACGTTCAAGTTGAACTGGTTTTCGTATTACCTGTACAAACTTCAGGAGCCTGTATTATACAATTATCCACTTGGTAAGGAAGTATACCGACTAACCTGGATACGTTCGTTTCATCCACCGGTTGTTATTCGCCTGGAAAAGGATGGCAACCGAACACGGCTTACAACTAAAATCCTTAGCCGTATACCCGAACTCCCTGGTCATTGGTATTCTACTCGCGATGGAACAATACATTTAGCCGATACGTCTGCTTCCATTGGTTTCCGCAAAAAATCGGTTAGGACTGTACCCAAAGCTGTCTATAATGAATATGTGCGGCTTTTTGTGGAGTTGAAAGCCTCATTTATATCGCCGTTAGGGTTTCGGACTTCATTAGGTAGTGACGGTTCTGAATGGATACTGGAAACTCATAAGCCCGACGGTTACCAGTTCATTGTTCGCTGGTCACCCAAGCAAAAGGAAGCTTTACGAACGTTGGGTGACTATCTGCTAAATATCAGCGATGCAAGAAAAGAAGAACGTTATTGATTAGCTTCATAGCTCTATGCTTCAAAAAGACGTTTCACTGCTGCGTATTTTTGACATTGATATAGCCCAAGCCTTTTACATCGATTGGCTGCGGTTCAGGTCTGACTGGCAACATCGGTTTAAGGAAAATGCACCCGTTTACTGGCAAATCATAAAATACAACTTGACCATCCACCAGAGTTAAACTTTTTCTGCCCGACTGAGTCATACGCTTACAACTCTGTTAGCCACAAACTCCATGCGCATTCTGCTTTTTGGCCTTTTACTGGCAACAGTTCTAGTTTCCTGTCGGCGTCCATCTACGCGACTTAAAGAAACCCTTACGCCTGTACCCAACCTCCCCGATTATAGCCGCTACCTCAAAGCAGGCGACGAAGTGGTGGCGATTGGTGATGAACCAGCCTGGACGCTAATGATCAACCCTACTAAAAACACCCTGCGATTCAAAACAGCCGCTGGCGAAGCAGTTAATACGTCGTCCCCTGACCGTATTACGGATCTGAATGGAGACTTTCGGTATCAAGCTGAGGTAGAATCAGAGCGATTGACGGCTATTTTCCGGCCCGATAGCTGTATTGATCCTGCGTCGGGTCAACAGTATGACTACCGAGTTGATGTGACCGTGCGGGGAAAGAGTTACACGGGTTGTGGGTTATCGCTACAGCAATTTGCACGCTTGCAGGACAACTGGGTGCTGATCGAACTAAATGGAAAGCCCATATCCACAGGAGAATTAGGCCGGGAGCGCCCCCGATTGGAAATTGCCCTAAGCGAAGGGCGGGTGACCGGAACAACGGGGTGTAACCGGTTTAATGGATCTATTAAAGTTGACACGCGCCGGTTGCTGCTCGGTCCGCTGGTAACAACAAAGATGGCTTGTCTGGATGAGACTGGAAGGCTGGAAGGCGATTTCCTGAAGGCGTTGCAACAGCCACTCACCTACCTGATTGGCGAAAACAAGCTGACCTTATTACGTAGCAAGTCTCCGGTGCTGGTCTTCAAAAAAAGAGATTGATACTCTATAATGTTTTAATATTCCGGGCTGATACCTACACAGGGCGTTTGCTTTTTTCGTACTTTTGATTCTTGATAAAAGTCAATCGAACAGCGGATTAAGCGAAGCGAACAGTGGCTTTGAGCAAGGCTTACCAACCAACGCGTATATTTTCTCCTATCTCTATGAAACAATTCAGGCTCCCCTCCCGCGCACTGTTGCTGGCAGGTGTGCTGGCGGTATCCGTGCCCGTCATGGATTCGCCCGTATGGGCACAAACAACGCCTAAGCGTGCTGCCAAACCAGCAACGACAACGGCTGAGCGGTCAACGGCTTTAAACCGGGTTCTGGTGTTCTCCAGAACAAAAGGGTATCGCCATGGCTCTATTCCGGTCGGCAAACGAGCAATTATGAAACTCGGTCAGGAAAACGGGTTTGCCGTTGACACAACCGAGGATGCAGGCAAATTTACGGAGGCAAACCTCAAGCAGTACAGCGCGGTAATCTGGCTCAGCACCACCGGCGACGTACTGGACGATGCGCAGCAGGCCGCTTTTGAGCGTTACATTCAGGCTGGCGGTGGGTATATGGGTATTCACGCGGCTGCCGACACCGAATATGATTGGCCCTGGTACAATCAACTGGCCGGAGCCCAGTTTCTGCATCACCCAAAGCAGCAGAATGCGGAGATCCAGATACTTGACAAGAGCCACCCGGCTACCAAAATGCTGCCCGACCGCTGGAAGCGCTGGGATGAGT
>JAQBNX010000824.1 GCA_028288385.1 Spirosoma sp. | reverse complement strand
CTCCTGTGGGCGCCTTCCCGGAATGAGCAAGGCGCCTAGCACTCTCGTGCAAGTCACCGATGCTTGTCTGGCCTGCACGCGCCACCAGTAGCAACACGCCGACAAAGTTTGCGATCGATAGAGTGTCGGCGGCGACAAGGACTGGAGCACTGTCGATGATGACCAGATCGTAGTCATCCGACAGTTTGTCCAGAAGTTTGGCGAACGCACCACTGACCAGCAGTTCTGAGGGATTGGGCGGCAGCATGCCGGTCGTGATGACATCTAGATTCGGGAGCAGGCCGCGGCGAACGCCTCGATCGCTTGAGATGGTGCCACTGATCATCTCAGACAGACCGCCGTCGCGCTCAATGCCAAAATACTGATTCAAGTGCCCTTTGCGCATGTCGGCGTCGATCAGGAGCACGCGCTTGCCGGCACTGGCCATCACCGCAGCGAAATTTGCCGAGACGAAGCTCTTTCCGATCCCGGGCGTCCCGCCTGTGATCAGCACGCGATTATTCGTGGTGTCCAGCATCGCGAATTGCAGCGCCGTTCGTAGGCTTCGCAAGGCCTCAATAGCGATGTCCTTCGGCGCGCTGTCCGCCAGGAGGTGCAGCCCTGGCGCCTTCTGCGCCACGTGCTGCGCCATCGCGTGCTGGCCGCTGCTCAGGGGAATGGTGCTGTACACACTCAATCCCGTTTGCGCCTCGACTTCTTGCGGGCTGCGAACGCCGCGGAAGAACGCGGCGCGTGCAAGCGCGATGACGATGCCGCCGATGAGCCCAACGCCAAGGGCGAGCATCAGCGTCAATGCCTTTTTCGGTCGAACTGGAGCTTCGGGGAGTGCAGCGGGATCGATCAGTCGGACGTTGCCGACCTTCCCTTCGCGAACCAACTGCAGCTGCAGCGCGTTGTTGCGCAGTTGCTGGTACAGCTCGTTGTTGACCTTGACGTCGCGCTCCAGGCGCAACGCGTCCTGCTGCACGGTGGGCATGCCCTTCACTCGCGCATTGAGAGCTGCGATCTCTCGATTCCAGGCCTGGATCTGCTCGTCCAGCGTCTTCACCGCGGGATGCTCGGCGGTGAAGCGCGACACCAACTCGCGCTTGCGTTGCTGCGCCTCGAGCAATTTGGACTGCAGGTCCACGCTGCGCGTAAGGATCAGCTTTGCCTCTTCGTCCAAGGCCACCGTTCCCTGCTGGTTGCGATACTTGTTGTATGCCTCTTCGGACTGGTCCAACTGTTTCTTGAACTGCGGAAGCTGAACGTCAAGGAAAGACAGAGTCTTCTGCGCTTCAGCGGACTTGCGCTCAACGTTCTGCCTCACATATTCTTGGCCAATGGCATTTAGAATCGTTGTCAACTTGAGCTTGTTGGTGTCCTGAAGCGTGGCATCGATGACGCCCGATTGCCGCCCCTTTTCGGAAAGCTTCAGAGCCTGTTGTAAGCGCTCAATCGTCGTCAAGCGCGATCGCCGCACGACTTCGAACTCGGCGCCTGGCTTACCTGCAAGTTCGGCCAGGGTGAGCGAAAACGGCTCGCCGTGGATCACCGCGTTCAGAGGCAAGCCGATGACGCCCTGCACCGACTGGGCCAAATCGGGATGACGAAGTTCATACCGGCCTTCGCCGAGCGCTTCGATCGAAAAGTTCGAGTCCTCTGCACTGGCGGGCAGATCGAAGGATGCAACCTTGACGCGCTCGGTGCCGGTCACCCAGCCTCCGATCCCCATGAATCCAGGATTGGACAGCGAGCTCGCACGACGGGCCAGCCAATTGCCGACGATTGGCGGCCGCTTGGGCGCCGCACCGATATACAGCAATGTGGTGTCGACCGCACGACCGATCACCATGCGGGAGCGAATGATTTCCATCTCTGCGGTTGCAGGCGTTTTCACGTCGAAAAGGCTGGCGGCCTCGCCGAGCAGGCTTTTCGCAGAATTCGAGGAGTCTTCAACCTGGATCAGCAGATTGGCCTCATACACGGGGTTGGCCAGAAACGCGTATGCACCACCAATGGCGAGGGAAGCAGCGACAATAGCGCCAATCAACCAGCGACTGTCGACAATGATGTCCCAGTACTCAAGTAGATTGACTTCGCTACCTTCCTCGCTGACCTGGGGGATCGGCTGCGGTGCTGCAAGCTGGTGCTGCAGCGGATGGGGAGCATTCACGGAGATGCCTCCTTTCAAAGCTTGTGGATTCGGCGCAGCCACTCTTGCGAGGCTTCCTGGATCAGGGTGAGTGAATGACGGAAGGCAGCTTCTGGCTGACGATAAGGATCCGGAATGTCTTGGTTCGTGTATTCGCCGAGCCGGAACACACGTCCGCGCGACTGCGGGTAGAGTGATTCGACGCGCGAGCGCTGTTCGTGGCCCATCACCAGCACCACGTCGGCATCTAGGCACATCTGTCGGTTGATCTGCGTTGCACGATGTTCCGCGATGTCGATGCTCCGCTCCTTCATCAGACGGACTGCAATTTCATCCGCGGGCATCCCGATCAGCGCCCCCAGGCCGGCAGAGCGGACCTGCATCTTCGGCAATGCGGCAGCTAGCACGCCCTGTGCCATCGGGCTGCGACAGATGTTGCCTTCGCAAAGAACCAGAATCGAGTTCACGGCGTGATGGCGCTGCGGGTGGCGCTCAATGCCGCGGCTGAAGGCACGATCAGGGAAACGATGCGGTTCCAGTTCACCAATGGCACTGGGTCGATGTACACCACGTCACGCGCTCGCAGGGGGAAGGTCTCAGCCAAAGCCAGCGCGGTGGGGTTACCTGCATTCAAATGGAACACGGCCGGCGAGCCCCCTTGAGCCGTGTTGCGAATTACGTAGATCTGGCTGGTATTGGCTGTGGTGAGGCTGGGGCCTCCTGCTTCGCCGAGCGCCTCGTTCAAACTGAGCTGGCCATTTCGCATCGGCAGCGCCGATGGCCGAACAATCTCACCCATGACGAAGATCTTGCTTTCGTCACGATTGCGCACCGTGACCAGATCGCCGCTCTGCAGAAGTATCTGGTTCGGGTTGACGCCCATCTCCTGCAGCTGCATCAGATTGACGAGTGTCGTTTCGTTGTTGCGAGTCAATGTCACGAACGACCGGTCGCCGGCGGCCGTGATGCCGCCGGCTCGGTTGATGGCCTCCGGCAATGTCATGGGCACGTCGGTGAAGATCTGTGTACCGGGCACCCGAACCTCACCCTCGACATAGGCACGTCGACTGCGGAACGAACTGATGCGCACTGCCACTTGCGGTTCTTTGATAAACCGAGACAGGCGCCTTTGAATGAGCTCGGATGCCTCGATCTCCGTCAGCACTTCGACCTTGATACGGCCGACGAATGGATAGGACACTTGGCCATCAGCGCCCACGATGATGCCGGGCGCGCTGCTGATTCCGGTCGGGTCCGCGGATTGGCTGATCACCGCTCCGGCGTTTGGTAGCAACTCGGGGTGGTCGTACACCACGATGCTGATTACATCACTGGGTCCAATCGTGTATGGCTTCGCTGTCGCGAACAAAGCTTTGACTTGGGGGGGCACGTCTTTCGGCCTTGCTTGCTGCTGCGCCTGCACCAGCATCGGTGTGATGGGCGTGATCACCCCTTGCGGCGGATTGTTGGCGTCACCCGGCAGGTATTGACCCAAAGTGATGCTGCTGCGGTTGCTGGTGTCCGCGTAATCAAATCCAGGCGCGGTCAACACCCCGCAACCGGGTAGCACCAGCAGCAACGGCCAACACAAAAGAGCGGCTCGCCTTCCGGCGGCCGCCTGACCTGTGAACATCCTCGAG